>JANQLN010000080.1 GCA_028280575.1 Clostridia bacterium | reverse complement strand
CCATTCCCTCCGGAATTTCAATAACCTTTTTTACTTTTTCCAATGCCTTTTGCAGGCCTTCGTCCACTCCAGCACTTGCAAAAGTGGGAAAAATCAACATAATTGTCATAATTACCGATAATGCCAATGTTAAAAATCGTTTCAAACTAATCACCCCTAAATTGTTTATTTTTATATTAAGACATGTTGCTAAGGCAAAAAGTTCCATATATTATTGTTTAGTTTAAATTTTTTTGTTTATTTTCTGTCATTAATAATATATAATGTTATACAAAATAATTTTTGTTAAGATGGGATAATAAAAAATGAAAAAACTTTTGAAAGCTGCCTTATTTGTATTTGTTTATCTAGCAGTGTTTGTCGGTACACAACTGGTTATAGGAATTTTTTTCGGCCTAGTATTTTTGGTAAAATATTTTTTTGAGAACGTGAGGGCTGTTCCTGGCCAAGATTCATTAGCACAAAATATTGAGGGGTATCTGTCGGAAAGTATGCCTGCAATGACGATAATAACTTTTGTTGTAACAGTCTTGTTTTATATTTTTATAGTAAAGCTGCGTAAAATAAGTATAATTGAGATATGCCGCTTTGCAAAAATAAAATTTGACCAGCTTTTTACGATTCTGATTCTAACATTTGCGGTAAACATATTAATAAACAATATTTTGACTTTTTTACATCAATCCGGTTCAATGGATGAAACCTTTGAAAAATATGAAAGCATTATAAAAAGCATACTGGGAAGCAGCAACACATTGCTGCTGCTTTTAACGGTCGGTATTCTTGCACCGTTTCTTGAGGAAGTTGTATTCAGGGGATTAATATTTCATGAATTGAAAAAAACTATCCCTCTATGGGCTGCGGTCTTATTGCAGGCATTCCTGTTTGGTTTTATTCATTTAAACATAATACAGGGCTCCTACGCTTTTGCCCTTGGCATTTTGCTGGGACTTTCATATGTTTGGACCGGTTCATTTTGGGCACCTGTTATAATACATGCGGTTATGAACTCCACATCCGTTATTCTCAGCAGGAATGAAAATATGGCAGGATTTTTTGTATTTAATACTCCCATATTTATACTAAGTATAATATTTACTGCCGGAGGAATTATTTACCTGTATAGAAAAAGGCGTTTCTCAGTAACAGGCTGAAACAGCTTTGTTTATTTGCAAATATAAACCCACAGATATTTATACCTGTGGGTTTTATTATTTGCCTCTACCTGCCTTTAAGCAAATTTTTCCTGTATTTTTCACTTTCCCATCCATTTATAAAGGCTATCTGTTCATCACTCATTGTAGTTAATGTAAGCCGGCACCTTTCAACCTCATCTATCACATAAAAATATGCGGCCATTGTTTCCTCAAAGGCAAGGGCTTCTTTAAACCCTGCATTGTATATTACTTTATTCTTCTCAAAAACCAATTCTATTTTTGTGCCAAGGCTGCCGTTAAGATATACAAGCTGGTCGGGATAAATCACATATCTGCCAAAAAAGCCTTTATCCCCATTAACATCCTTTTTTAAATAATCCGTAATATATGATGTTACACTTTCGTACTTTTCATCCTCCAGCTTATTGAGTTCAATTTTAGGAAAGTCATGTAAACCCAGGCACTGTTTTATCAGGGTATTAACCCTGGTATGAAGCGACAGGCACTCATCCGGATCGTCGTCATTTACAATAAGACCGTGGTTTTGCATGAATATCACCTGTGGAAAAGCTGCTCCCTCCGACAATAGCATATCTATTTCCTTTTTAATCGTAAAGGTCAGGCTGAACCCGGGATCAACATATGGAATCCACAAATACGAAAGGCCGGCCTCTTTAAATATTTCTTCTGCCCTCCTCTTCCCTTCCTTGGAGCAGCATAATATATTTGCATAAACCGCATGGGTGTGTATTACATATTTTTTAAGGATTGAATGAAAACCTGCTTCTACGGAAGGCCTGTATTTTTCCGTACCGTTAAAGGCTATAACACTTCCCTTTGTAAAAGCTGTGCTCTCACTTTCATAATCCGCAGGGGAATTTAAATCCACCTTTTCATAGTAATCTATTATATCCTTGTATTTTACAACCACATATCCCCTTGCACAGGTTACATCTTTAAGGCTGAAACCGGAAGCCTTTACAGCCATGAGCCCGTCATTAATTTTTACGGAAGTATTGCCTCCTCCGCCCTGTACCAGGTCAGCGTGGCTGCCCACAGCCGCAGATATTTTTTCAAGCCTTTTTAATTCGCTTGTATACATTATAATCCCTCCGGCTATATCCTTTTGAAAAGGACTTCCCGTTCATATTTATCTATGTCGTCAAGCCATGCCGTTCCGACAGGTACTGAGTTTTCCTGGCAATACCTGTTCCACACCGCTGCAAAGGGAAGCGTCTTAAATTCCTCCATCAATGCAAGCCTGTTTCCAAAATTCCCCTCAGACTCTGCCTTCATAATGAGTTCGGTAGGTTCAAGCATGGCAAACATAAGGGCTTTCAAAAATGCCCTGGTTCCTGTGACCCATGCAGTTATCCTGTTAATGCTTGCGTCAAAGAAGTCAAGGGCAAAGTTGATATTGCCCAGTGCATCACACCTTTTGGCTTCCTGTAAAATGGCGATGGTTTCATCGTTGAAAAGTACCACATGGTCGCTGTCCCATCTTACGGGTCTGCTTACATGCAATAAAAGCTTATCCTGGAATGTAAAAATTGAAGATATCTTGTCCGAAACTGTTTCTGTCGGATGAAAATGACCTGCGTCAAGACAAAGCATTACATCATTTTTCATTGCATATCCCATGTAAAACTCGTGGGACCCAACTACATAACTTTCAGATCCTATTCCAAAAAGCTTGCATTCGATCGAATCCAGTATGTATTTGCTTTCATGCTTTATTTCAAATATTTTATCCAAAGAATCCTTTAAAATTTTCCTGCTGTTTAACCTGCTTGCAGGAATATCCTTAGTTCCGTCGGGAATCCATATATTATTAACGCATGCACTGCCAAGCTGCTTTCCCATCTCCTCGCCTATTTCCCTGCATCTTTTCCCATGCTCTATCCAGAAATTTCTTGTTTTTTCATCTGCGCTGGAAAGTGTATACCCTTTGTCTGCCATTTTATGGGAGAAAAAAGTAGGATTGAAATCAAGGCCTATACCATTACTTTTAGCCCAATCAATCCAGTTTTTGAAATATTCTGCGGTCAACTGGTCCCTTTCAACTTTTTTTCCATTAGTTTCGGCATATATGGCGTGCAGGTTTACCCGGTGGCTGCCTGGAATAAGGCTCATAGCCTTATCAATATCCCGGCGCAGCTCCTCACCGTTTCTTGCCCTGCCGGGATAATTACCTGTGGCAAGAATTCCTCCGCCTGATAAGCCTGTATGCCCTTCAAACCCTGTTACATCATCCCCCTGCCAGCAGTGAATGGAAACAGGTATATTTTTCATTTTATTGATTACCTTTTCCGTATCAACACCATATTCACTGTAAACTTCTTTGGCTATAAAATAGCACTGGTTGATTTTTTTTTCATCATATACTTTCATATCCAAACCTCCATTTACAAAATTTTGAAAATTTAATTCCTGAACTTTATATCCTTTCACAGCTTTTTAAACTTTTCATAGGCCTCATCCCATTTTTCCATATCTTTTGGCGTATACTCCCTGGTTGGAAATGAATGCTTGACCAGCTCCCTGGCCTGTGTCAAGTCCGTCAATTCACCCAGGGCAATAAGCTGGCATAGGAGGTTTCCGGTAGATGTTGCCTCAATAGGTCCCGTTACTACAGGTTTTCCGATGCTGTCTGCCGTAAACTGGTTAAGCATAAGGTTCTTGCACCCGCCGCCAACAACATGCAATACAGGAATATCATACCCCACTATCTCTTCCAGGCCCTCAAGGGACATCCTGTATTTTAGCGCCAAGCTTTCCATTATGCATCTAACTACCTGGAACTTGTTTTCCGGTACCTTTTGTCCTGAGTCCTTCAAAAACTTTACTATTTTGTCAGGCATGTGTCCCGGTGAATAAAAAATTTCATTATCAGGGTCTATAAGCATATTGAAAGGCTTTTCCTTCAATGCTTTTTCTTCCATCTCGTCAAAGCTCAATGCCTCCGATGCTTTGTTCCAGGCCCTGACACACTCCTGGTATATCCATAGGCCCATAATATTTTTAAGCAGCCTGGTTTTTCTTCCAAATCCGCCCTCATTGGTATAATTAAGCTCATAAGTAGTATCATTTATTACCGGATTATCAAGCTCCATACCAAGCAGTGACCATGTGCCGCTGCTTAAATATGCATAGCTTGGGCAGGCCGCGGGGACAGAAACAACCGCACTTGCCGTATCATGCTCTGCTACGGCTATAACAGGTACACTATTTATGTTAAGCTCTTCACATATATCATTTTTCACATTTCCCACTACGGTACCGGAGTCAATGATTTCAGCAAATATATCTGTAGGGATTCCAAGCCTCCGGAGTATGCCGTCCGCCCATCCGCCGTCTGCTTTAAGCATCTGGGAAGTGCTTGCTATTGTATACTCCGTTGCCATTGAACCGGTTAAAAAATAGTTTAAAAGATCAGGCATGAAAAGTATTTTGCTTATTCTTGAGAATAAAGTTTTATTGCTCAGGGTCAGTGAAAACAATTGGTACAACGTGTTAAAAACCTGAAATGCAGTTCCGGTTTGCTCATATATTTCTCTGCCCGGTATCAGGCTGCATACCTTTTCAATTATATCAACGGTCCTGGCATCCCTGTAGTGGACAGGGTTTCCCAGCAGGTCTCCATTACTGTCCAGAATGCCGAAGTCAACTCCCCAGGTATCGGTACCCATACCCGCAAGGTCTCCATTACCTTGTTTTACACATTTTATTATTCCCTGCTTCATTTCATGGAAAAGCCTTAATACATCCCAGTAAAAAGTCCCATTTACCATTACGGGATCATTGGAAAACCTGTGAACCTCCTTTAAATCCAGCTTGTCACCGTTATAGGTTCCAAGTATGGCACGGCCGCTGCTGGCCCCATAATCAAATGCCAGAAGCTTCATCATATAAACCATCCTCCTTAAGGGTTCATGGCTAAACCCGATATTTATTACCTTACTCCTTACACAATCCGATTTTCCTGTAGATTTTTATCCTTGTATCAAGGTCCGGATATTTGCCTACAGTTTTTTTTGAAAACATGGCATCCTCCATATTTGAAGTTGCGGCTTTCTCATGTCCTATAAGAGCCCATGTAGATTCAACAAGATTTTCAAATTCTTTTCTTCTCATGGCTTCACAGACAAACTTCTGCCTTGGAGAATTTATATCTTCACCGCTTATCTGCAAAAAACCCATATCTTCACAATAGCTCTTGAGGCGTTTTATCTGGTTTAAACTGTTCCTGGAAGGCATGTAAGTTACCGCATTGAATCCTAAATCCCCCAGTACGTCAAAAACAATATCCAGATAGTCGTCCTCAAATTTCTGGGCTTTCTTGTCACCTGTTACCGAATCCTCCACATCTCCCAGATAAGCATATGCAGATATGGCTCCAATACTGCTGCAAAACTTCAGCGCATCCTGTACACCGGGACATTCCTTGTGGGCATCTATATAAAACATTGCCACCATATCACTTTTTAGTACTCCTAAGAGGTCATATTCATAGAATTCATTGCCCTTGTCAAGCAATAAAGCCTGAAACCTTTCCTTAATATCCATACACAAATCATATTTCAAAAAATCTACCAGCTTTTGACCCTTTCCATAAATATCTACAAGCCTTTTAGCAAGTGCAAATAAAATATGTCTCTCGGTAATACTGCCGCCATAATGAAACATGGACAAGGGCATAACATCCTTTTCAAAATCAATGCTTATTCCAAAGGGGCTTAAAATACTGTTTATTTTACCCGTCATTTTTTTATTTCTTTCATTTCTGGCTATAACATATGGCTTGAAAAATTCGGTTGCCCTGTCAACTTGAGTGTGCGGTATACCATGCATTGCCATGTATGCAACAGACTTCTGGTCAGGATTGTTTATTCTCATACCCTTTAACCTGGTATCGGAAAAATCCGCCCTGCACTCTAGGCCTATGGTAGTTTCCATGCCTATAATTCTGCCGGCCTCTATAAACTCCCTTGCCCCGCTGATAGAATCATGGTCCATTATTCCTGCAGTTTTCAATCCTGAAGTATAGGCCATCCATATCGCTTTTGCCGGAGTATATGGCGAAAATGAGTAGGTTGTATGTATATGGTTGTTGACATCATTCCCCTGCACAGGCGCATCCAATCCACCCTTTTCAATTCCCATTTTAAGCTTTCTTAAACTGTCAAGCCTTACATTTACATCTTCATTATTAAGATTATTTACATACTGTTTATATCTCTCCTGCATATTCCCTCCCGGCATTTTTATAGATTTATTTTAATTGACCGGATTCGCAAATGTCCGTAAAAACTGCTCTAAAGCCCCCGCCGGCCAACTGTTAATCCCCTTTCACACTGCTATCTCATCTCCTGCCCGCCGGTTACGTTAACAGCCTGTCCTGTCATGTACCCTGCCTGGTCCGATGCCAAAAACACCATTACATTTGCCACGTCCTCATAGGTGCAGCCTCTTTTTAAAGGCACCTGGTTTAAGTATTTTTGTCTCACTTCCTCTTCCGTAATACCCTGGTTCTTGGCATATTGTTTATAAAGGCTGTTCACCCATAACGGCGAATCCAGAAGATTTCCCGGGCATATTGCATTCACCCTGATATTATATTCCGCCATTTCAAGTGCAAGGCTTTGAGTAAAACCTATGCCTGCAAACTTGGCTGCCGAATAAGCAGAGTTTTTATATGAACCCTTTTTTCCTGATTTGCTGTTAATCTGTATGACAGAACCGTTTCTATTGGGCATCATTGCCTTTACAGCAGCTTTTGCACAGAGAAAATACCCTGTCAGATTGACATCAATCATTTTCCTCCACTTTGCAGCATCAAATAAATCTACAGGACCGGCTATAAGTATTGCGGCATTGGCGACTAAAATATCAAGCCGTCCAAATCTATCAAGGGTCTTTTGCACCATTTCATTTACCTGGTCTTCATTTGTTACATCCACCCCTACGGCTATTGCATCTTTAAAATTACCGGCTGCTTTCTTTGCGGCTTCCAGGTTAATATCAGCTACAACTACCTTGCAGCCTTCTTTATCAAGCCTACCGGCCAGGGCTTCTCCCAGCCCTTGGGCTGACCCTGTTACAATTGCCACCCTACCGTCAAGTGTGTTTTTACAACAATTGCCCATATATTTTAAAAACCTCCGTTTTTTATTATTGTTTACCCTTCATATTTTTTACTTCTACATTAGTTTTACCCCACAGCTCTTTGCTTTACTTATTATATCGGAAGGAAGCTTCTTTTCGCAAATCCACATATCTATATCTTCAAGTCCTGCATAGGTAAAAGGCAGGTCTTTATTAAGCTTGCTGCTGTCTAGAAGCATAATCGTTTTTTTTGCCCTTGTGACAACCTTTCTTTTCAGTTCACACTCATACATATTGGAAACAGTAAATCCATTATCAATGGAAAAACCTGATGCAGCCATAAATGCAAGGTCAATGTTTATAGTATCCAAAAGGGAAAGCGCGTTTGGTCCCGACATGGACAAGGTGTTGCGATTTAAAAGTCCTCCGGTTGCGACAACTGATGTCCTGGTTTTCTTTATGAGCTCCAGGGCTATATTGGCTCCGCTTGTCAAAATGGAATAATTATCATCGGGCATATCTTTTGCAAGGCACATAATTGTACTTCCCGCATCCAGGTATATGGACCTTCCCTTTTCAATGAAACCTGCAGCCTTTGCGGCAATAGTTATCTTGGCTTCAACATTTTCTGCGGCCCTGCTGGTATATGCATCCTCTTCCCCATTTATGCTGGCCAGCTTTTTAGTGCTTACTGCACCGCCATATGTGCGGACTACATGCCCTTCATTTTCCAGGCTAATTAAATCTCTTCTCAAAGTCATTACCGAAACGTTTGGAAACACTTCTTTCAGGCCGGATAATTGAACCTCACTTTTTTGCTCAAGCATCTGAAGTATTCTTTCCTGTCTGTCATTAAGCATTTCTATCACTCTCCACAATTTTTTAACTAATTACCGTTCCTGTTTCTTCTCAGCTGCTCATTTACCGTAAAATTGCTCTTCGGCACATGGTTTTTCAAAGGCATTATTTTCTCATGGAATGCGTCAATAAACCAGGCCGGCTGCGGAAAGAAGAATTCTTCAAGCTCATATGCAGGAGTTATCCAGTTTCTTGCTCCCACTACCACAGGCGGCGCATCCAGATAATCAAATGCCAGCTCACTTATTGTCTGGGCCATATCTTTAAGGTGCGAACCTCTTTCACATGCATCACTTGCGAGAATGATCCTGCCTGTTTTTTTAACAGACTCAATAACCTTGTCATAATTAAAAGGAACTATGGATCTTGCATCAATAAGCTCAACTGACAAGCCATGCTTCTCTTTAAATATCCTTACGGCCTCTTCAGCCCTGTACAAGGTTGCTCCTATAGTCAGGATTGTAAGGTCGGAGCCTTCTATCTTAACATCCGGCTCACCGATAGTAACTTCGTAATATCCTTCGGGAACTCCTTCTTCCCTATACATTTCGCCAATATCATAAATTCTCTGACTCTCAAAGAAAATAACGGGGTCGGTACCCATCAGTGCACTGTTCATAAGTCCTTTTGCATCATACGGGGTCGCGGGAAACACTACCTTTAATCCCGGAATATGTGCAACCAGAGATGTCCAATCCTGTGAATGCTGTGCACCATATTTGGAACCTACGGATACCCTTATAACGACAGGCATCTTAATAACACCGGCACTCATAGACTGCCATTTGGCAAGCTGGTTGAAAATTTCGTCACCTGCCCTGCCTAGAAAATCACAGTACATAAGCTCGGCAATAACTCTTCCGCCGCACATGCCGTATCCAACGGCAGAACCTACTATAGCGCCCTCTGAAATGGGTGAATTAAAAAGCCTGTGATAGGGAAGTGCTTCCGTCAAGCCCCTGTATACCGCAAAAGCTCCGCCCCAATCCCTGTTTTCCTCTCCGTAAGCTATCAGTGTCGGATCGGTATAAAACTTGTCGACAATAGCCTCGAACAATGCGTCTCTGAACTGGAAAACCCTGTTTTTCGACACAGGCTTGCCATCCTGCATGCCGGTTCTTACTTTTCTTTTTATCTGTTTAACCCTTGGATTTTCTTCCTTGGGCATTAATACACCACAAACCCTGTCCTCCATCTTTTCAATTCTTTCGTTGGAAAACATCAAATCAGCTATAATATCCGGACCTTTAACAATATCCATTCTTGGTGAAATATCATCATTTATGGAAAGCTTGCATATCCGTGTCATCAATTCCCTTATATTTGCCTTTATCCCGTCAAGCTCACTAAACGCCGTAACCTTTGCTTTAACCAGCTCTTCTCCAAAGCTTTCTATTGAGTCCTCTTCCATCCAGGCTTCAATTTCTTCCTTTGTCCTATAACTGGAAGCATCCGAAGGAGAATGTCCCGAAAATCTGTAAGTAACTGTATCCAGGAATACGGGACCTTCTTTTCTTTCAAGTATTTCTCTTTTTCTCCTTATGGCATCAACAACTGCAAGAGGATTATAACCATCAATTCTTTCAGCATGCATCTGCTCCGGGTTTACACCTGCGCCGATTCTGGCCAGCATATCATATCCCATTGTCTCACCGCGGGTCTGACCGCCCATACCGTATTGATTGTTCATTATATTTATTATGAGCGGAAGTCCTCCTCTGAATTCACCTTCCCACAGCGTTTTATACTGGTCCATTGCCGCAAGGCACAATCCTTCCCATACAGGTCCGCAGCCAAGTGAAGCATCACCTATGTTTCCAATAACTATTCCCTTTTTGCTGTTTACCTTTTTAAATATTGCGGCGCCAACTGAAATATCTCCTGAACCTCCTACTATCGCATTGTTGGGATATATTCCAAATGGAGTAAAAAAAGCATGCATGGAGCCTCCAAGACCTTTATTGAATCCCGTTTCCCTGGCGAATATTTCAGCAAGAGTACCGTATAAAAGAAAATCAAGGGCCAGCTCCTTCACACTGTCATATTTTTTATTGTTTTCAATTACTTTTAAGATTTTTCCATCAAAATAGCTTTCCATAATATCCAAAAGAGCCCTGTCCGAAAGCTTTTCAATAGCAGAAAGGCCTTTTGCAAGAATCTCCCCATGGCTCCTGTGAGAGCCGAATATATAGTCATCCGCATCCAGCAGGTACGCCTGGCCTACAACTGCAGCCTCCTGGCCAATAGACAAATGTGCAGGTCCCGGATGGGTATAGCCTACGCCATTGTACTCACTGGTAGTCTTAATAGCGTTCAGCATGGTTTCAAATTCACGTATAACAAACATGTCCCTGTATATTCTCAAAAAATCCTCATTTGAGAAATTGGCTTTTTCATCTTCGATTGTTTTATCATACCGGTTAACCGGTATATCCTTAAAGGTTATCCTGCCGCTTTTCCTGCTCTGTGCAGGATCAACATATTGTATCTTAGGCATATTATTTATCTCCTTTCATATTCAGTCCGAAAGTAAAGCTCTAGAGCCGAATACCCGGACTGTCCATACTTTTCAACTTACAGTTCAAACAAGGCTTCCCTGATCACCTCACAAACAGTAGGATGGGGGAAAACCAATTCTTTTATGTCGTCAACCTTCAACTGCATTTCTATCATCAATGCGGCTCCATATATAATCTCAGACGAATAGCTGCCTATCATATGGACGCCAATCAGATTCCGGTATTTTTTATTTACTATTACCTTGCAAATACCGTCTCCACCCTCATTTTCTGCTACATATCTTCCACTGTAGCGCATGGAAATCTTTACTGTTTCAACATCAATTCCTTTTTCCTTTGCAGAGCTTTCAGTTTCACCCACACCTGATACTTCAGGATTGGTATATACTACTGCCGGTATGGCATTATAGCGCATAAAGTCGCGTTTTCCAAGCATATTATTTACCGCTGCCTCTGCTTCCCTGTAAGCCGTATGGGCAAGCATCGACTTTCCATTTACATCTCCGGCAGCATATACACCAGGTACATTTGTACGGCATCTCTCGTCGGTGGGAATACATCCTTTTTGGGTCTCCACACCAATATTTTCAAGACCGATTCCCTGTGAGGCTCCTTTTCTTCCCACACTCATAAGCACCCTGTCACATGGCACCGTTGTTTTCTTGCCATTACATTCAAAAACAACACTTTTTTCACTTACCTCTACAACCTTTGAAGAAAGATAAAAATCTATTCCCTTTTTCTTATAGTTCTTAAGGAGAATTTCTGAAATTTCAATATCATTATTGCCGGCAATGTGGTCAAGCATCTCAACAACCACAACCTTGCTTCCCGCCGAGTTGAAATATGATGCCATTTCAAGCCCTATTACTCCGCCGCCAACTACAACAAGATTGCCGGGTATTTCTTCCAGGTCCAGTATTTCACGATTTGTAAGTACAAACTCCCTTTCAAGACCCTCTTTTACTCCAGGTATGGGAGGAATAACAGGAACTGAACCGGTTGCTACAAGCAGCTGCTTTGAAGTGTACACCACACTGCCTGCAGAAACCTCAAAGCCCCCGCTGCTTTTCCCTCTGATAACAGCTTCATCATTAACTGCCTCTACACCGTTTTTCTTAAGCTTCATATTTATTCCTGAAACAAGAGTCTTAACTACCTTATCCTTTCTTTTTAAAACAATTTTATGGTCAAGGGCAGCCTCTTTCACACTGACTCCATATTTTGCACCGAACCTGGCATAATCAAGTATTTTGGCCGAATTAAGAAGCGTTTTGGAAGGAATGCACCCTTCATTGAGGCAAACCCCGCCAATAAAACGCTTTTCAAAAAGCAGTGTCTTCATTTTTGCTTGTCCTGCACGTTCAGCCGCCAGGTATCCTGCCGGTCCGCCACCTATAACTATCAAATCATAAATCACTTATGTGCTCACTCCTTCGTTTTAAAACCTTTAACCTTAATCTTATTAACTTTCGGCTCTTAAAGCACCCCTGTTAAACTGCCCTTCTATTTTGCCAGCAGAACACTGAAATTTTCCAGGTTGAAGCTTAATTCTTTTAAGAATCTCGCGGCGGGAGCGCCATCAACAGCTCTATGGTCAAATGTTAAAGATAAACCCATAGCAGGATAGTATTTATAATCTCCATTTACAGCCTTTACTCTCTGTACTATAGTATTGACTCCTAAAATCCCAGTTTGCGGGGGATTCAAAACAGGTGTAAACGACTCGATTCCCAGGGCTCCAAGATTTGTTACTGTAAATGTACCGCCCTTTAAAGCATCGGGATTGATTGTGCCTTTTTGGCACTGGTCGGCTAAAAGCTTTACTTCTTTTGAAATACCGTTAAGGGATTTTAAATCTGAATCAAAAACAGTAGGCACCATGAGCCCTCTTTCCGTATCTATTGCAACCCCAAGGTGCACCCTGTCAAATACCCTCATGGTATCGTCAAGAAAATGTGCATTTAAATTCCTGTGCGCTTTGAGCGTCCTGGATACTGCATAAAGCACCAGATCGTTAAGAGTAATATTTGACAGCCCAAGCTTCTCCATGGAAGCCTTTATTTTCTTCCTGTAAGCCATTATATCTGATGCGTCAAACGATGAATTCAATGTAAGCTGGGCTGTGGACGAAAGTGAATGATGCATTGCATTTGCTATAACCTTACGAATATTTGTAAGTTTAATATCTTCATAACCAGGCTGCTCACCACGGTATACCTTTCCGGCAGGTTCCCTGTTTTCAAGGTCCTCTATCCTTATCCTTCCGCCAATCCCCGTACCCTCTATACCGCTTAACCCGGACGCTTTGTATTCGTCCATGGCAGATGAAGTTACCGTATATCCATTCTTTGCAAGGGTAACTATATCTTTTTCTATAATCCTTCCGCCGGGTCCCGACCCGTTTGCCTTTGAATAATCCACACCTTTTTTATGGGCAAAATTTCTTGCCCTGGGGGATATTTTTGCTTTCCCCCCGTTATCAGCATTTATAATTTCAACGGCCTCAGATAGGCTGCCGCCATCAGATTGCACCTGAATACCGGAAGGCTTTGCTTCAATTTCTTTTTTTGGTTTGCCTGCACTGCCCCCAGGTTCGAAGCCTGAAGCATCTTCTCCTTCCTTTCCGATGACACAAACATTTGTCAGCACCGGAACATCTTCTCCCTCTTCAAAAAATACCTCCAATAAAACACCTGACTCTTGGGCTTCCTCGTCAAAAGTCGCCTTGTCGGTTTCATAGGTAAACAAAATATCGCCTTCGCTTACATTGTCCCCTTTTTGCTTGTGCCACTTGGCTATAATACAACTTTCCACCGATTGCCCCTGCCTGGGCATTATAACTGGTAAAGCCATGCCGGACCTCCTCATTTCAATAAATCTTTGTAAATTGTTAACTTTAAAATGATAAAATGTAACATTTTATAGTAATATATTATCAGAGCTTTCTGTACATGTCAATGATAACGTAGTTTGAGTTTCCCCATTTTTTAAAATAGGTATAAATTTAAGCGTATAATGAAACATTTATCAGTCCAATCATTAAGAAAAAGTAAGTGTCTAGACCCTTGAAAAAGGCTACCCGGCATATTCACCATCCGTAGTTCAGATGCCGGCTTGCGGCCTCCCTGCCGCAATTTACGCCTTTTTCAAGAACCTATACACTAACATTTTCTAAATTCATTCCCAATGATAACTGTTTCACTATACACATAAATCCTCTCAATATTAAAAATGGGGAAACTCAAAACATCAAAGAGAGTCTACCCTTTACTAACATAATAATTATTGCTTCTTCATGCCATAATCGTTTTCTTTAGTCCAACCGCCAAGTTCCTTAATCCTGACTACAAATTCTTCGTATTTATCCTGGATCTCTCTAGTCAACTCATCCAGCGTTATATCTCCTACATAATAAAGCTGAGAACTTCTTGCTATAAAATCTGCCAGTTCTTTATCTGTGTTATTTGCAAAGAAATTAATTCTTAGAATATCCTCATTTTCTACAGCAAATCCTTGAAGTTTATCCGGCATTTCTGTTCCTACCAATGTAGAAATTTGATATATATTTTCAGCAAATTTTTTATGGACTTCTGCAGACATTAAATATTGTATAAAATCAACCGACGCATTAACATCCTCTGTCTTTGCATTCAAACAATATGTATCAACCGCTCTCCCTCCAAGAACAATTGATTGCTCACGTGCATTTGGATTTGTATCCTTCATCACAGCAGGGATAGGAAAAACACCATACTTGAAATTTAATCCTTCTAATTCCTCGATAGATTTTTGACGCCAGGACCCTGCAAGCGTCATAGCAACTTCCTGTCTTGCCCACATCTGAATTGCCGTATCTCGATCCATGCTGTTAAAATCGGGCGACCAGTATTGAGACCAGTCTTTAATCATAGTAAACACATCTTTTAAAGGTTCTTTTGTAAAGTTAATCAATCCATTATCAGTAGCTTTAGCCATCTCATTCTTACTAACCATTCCACTTGCGTCATAATCGGCCTTTTTTATAATTGCATCATGACATAACTGTCCTGTTAAAGAATTTGCAATCCACAAATGGTGTACATCTGTTAGTTTGGAGTGTGCAAAAGCAACCGGTATTATACCAGCAGATTGTAGCGTTTGTTGAACCTCCATAAATTCACTCCAAGTTTTTGGAACACCTTTTATTCCTGCCTTATCAAACAAATCTTTGTTATAAAACATTCTCACTACAACAACATTATAAGGTATTCCTGATATAATGCCATTTGAATCATCATAAGCTTGTCTGAGAATAGTTTGAGATATGGTTTCCTTCCACGGTTTCCCCGGTAAATACGGATTTTCCTTTTCAAGAAAATCATTTAACGCTATGATATTCCCCTTATAGTAATCGTCCCATGAGTTGTTGACTTGTGTGAACTGTACATCTGGTGCGCTGTTGGCTGCGAATTGAACAGTTTGCCATGTTCTGTACTGATCAAATGGCATCTGTATCCATTCAATATCCATACCCGTCTTTTGCATATAGTTTTGAATTATTTCATTCCACAGCTTTTCTTCTAATTCCTCCTCTGATCCTAAAGAAGAGAAAACCAGTTTATTGATGGTTCTGACTTTTGTTGTTTCACTTTTCTCTTCGGTATCTGACTCCGTCTGGCTAACACCCTTTTCTGTTTGAGCATTGTCCTTGCTCTCATTACCTCCGCATGCAGCCATTGTAACTACTAACATAAGTAAGCACAATATTACTAAAGACATTTTGAGAAACAGCTTTTTCATAATATATTCCTCCTGAATAATAATTTATATAAAGGGACTGACCCCCATATATACTGCTTTTCACCCTTTCACTGCCCCTGCAGTTATCCCGGATATAAAAGGCTTTGTCATAAAAAAGAATAAAATAACTAATGGCAGTGAAGCAATAACATATCCAGCAAGTTTCAAGCCATCTCCTTCATTGATATTCCCTTTTAACTTTGCAATGGCAACAATAACAGGTTGTACTTTATCCCCTTGGCTTATGACCAATGACCATACATAATTGTTCCATATTGTAAAGCCGGCCAGGATTGCTACCGTACTAAGCACAGGTTTTGAAAGCGGTACTACAATTTTAGTAAATATCATCCAGTTATTTGCTCCTTCAATTTGGGCATTTTCAAATAAACTGCCGGGAATTCCAATAAAGAAAGACCTCATTAAAATGAAAGCCAAAGGACACATATGGACTCCTGGTGGAATAGCCAACCCAAGGTAAGTATTAAAAAATCCCATGTTTGTCATTTGTATGAATTGTGGAATAAGTATTACAAACCCCGGTATCATAAGAAGCATTAATATTGAAAAAAATATGATATTTTTAAAGGGGAAATCATACCTGGTAAAAGAGTATGCAGCCATGGAAGCTGCCGTTTCAGTTATTACCAGTCCGATAATTGTTACAATAAAGGAGTTGATGATTGGTCGCCATAATGCATCAAACGCTTTTACATAATTACTAAAATGAAATGGTAAAGAAAACCACCACGGCTGGTCAATAATCTGCATCTGATATTTTATAGATGAAACAACCATCAGATAAAAAGGTAAAAAGGTAAAAATAAACAGTATCAAAACACATCCTACTAATATCAGCTGTCCAAAACTTATTTTATGTTTTACATTATTTAACATTTTCATCACCTGCCACTAATCCAATTTGTCGGTTTCTTTTACAATATACTGATTTATAATTGTTAGCGCCATTAATACGATAAACAGTATGACGCCTATTGAAGAAGCATATCCAAACCTGTCATAAGTAAAAGCCTGCTGATACATATAGAGTGCAGGAGTCAATGTTGATGTCCCGGGTCCTCCAGAAGTCAGCACCAATGGCTGCTGAAATACTTGCATAGCAACGATAAGCGCATACATTACAACTAACTTGATTTGACTGATGATTAACGGTATATCAATATACCACAACCTTTGTATATGATTAATGCCGTCTATTTGTGCAGATTCATGAAGATCAATTGGTATATTATTCAATCCAGCTAAATATATTAGATAATAAATGCCTGAAATCCATGGAAAATTTATAAATATTATTGCACCAAGGGCGGTGCTGGGCTCTCCCAGCCATGCATGCCTCCATCTCTCAAGTCCAATCATTTGCAGGAATTGGTTTAAAACACCGAAACTGCCTCCATATATCCAGCGCCACATCAGTATAATTACCATCATAGGAACTACCATAGGTACAACGAATCCTAAGCGAAAAAATTTCTTCAGCCTTTCATTTCGAATGTTATATGTTAAAACAGCTGCAAACAAAGGCATAGTCAAATTGATTATTAAAAATGAAGCTGAATAAATTAAAATATTCCTAAATGCAGCACCAAAATTTGCATCTTTAAATAATTCAATAAAATTATCCAGGCCGACAAATTTGTCAATATTAGCAGCATTCCACCTGTAAAAAGCCCTGAAAATACCTGTGAAAAACGGGTAATACTTAAATACTGCTAAAAAAGTAATTATGGGTACAAGAAACAGGTACGCCTCAAGATACCTCTTTCTATTCTTTGTCATTGAAGTCTCTCCTTTATTCACTTACTTTGTACTTTTATTATGGATGAATTCCATATATATTAAAATAAAAATTTTTTCTCAAATAGGTGTAATATTTTTTTATTTTCAAAATATATTACTTTAACACCGGAATTTTTATAGTTACCGTTGTGCCAATGCCTATCTTGCTTTCTATCATTATGCCGTAAGATTCTCCAAAGCTCATACGTATCCTATCATGTACGTTTTTAATGCCTATTCCGCATTTTTTATATTGACAGGAATCATATTTAATGTAGTAACTATTATTTAAAGACTGTATGATTGAATATAAGCAAGATGAATCCATGCCTTTTCCATTATCTTTAATTTTTATAAGCAAACATTGCTCAATCACTGCAGCTTTAACCATAAGGATACTATTTTCTTTCTTTAATTCAAGTCCATGGTATACCGCATTTTCAACAATTGGTTGTAATATCAGTTTTAAAGTTTTTAGAAAGAGCAGCTCATTGGCAATATGAAATTCTGATTTAATCTTATTTTCATACCTTACATTAATTATACTAAGATAGTTTTTTACATGATTTATTTCATCCTGAAGCCTTACCATTTTACCGGTATTTTTTATACTGTATTTAAACATATCCGAAAGTGATTCAGCAACTGTTGTAATCTCCGCCACATCTTTTACATACCCTATACTGCCGATTGTATCCAGCGTATTGTACAGAAAGTGAGGATTAATCTGTGCCTGCAGTGCATTGAGCTGTGCCTGCTTTTCATTTATTCTTCTCTGATAAACTTCATCGATAAGCCGGCGCAATTCGCCAACCATGTCATTAAAACCCTTGGACAGGTCTCCAACTTCATCCGTACCATCTAATGGTGCCGTTACTTCAAGATTTCCCTTTTCAATTTCCAGCATCTTCTCCCTTAGAATCTTTATTGGCTTAAGAATACCTGAAGCGATAAAAATTGAGATCATAAATGCTATGACTATGCTTAAAAATATAATGGTATATGTAAACATTTTAAGCTTGCGGGACTCATGTATTAATGTATTATAATCTTTAATAGAAAAAAAATAATAGTCCGTACCTTTAACCTTTGAATACGAAACCAGCTTCTTTTGCTGTATTGTAACAATTCTATATCCATTTTCATGTTCGATATTTAAAATACTATAAACAGTACTGTCAATATAGTTCCCAATATTCTCCATGTTAGAATCATATATAATTCTCCCATCCGCATCTATGACTTTAAAAATATTACCGGCTTCTTCAACATATGGCTGAAATATTTCATGCAGCTTGACAATATTAAAATCAATCGTTAAAAAATACAGAGAAATGCTGCTATTGCCCCTATCCAGATTTACCTTTTTTACATAAGAAATATAGTTATTCATAATAGCAGGCTGTTTACTGCTTTTATTAAGGGTATCTATGAAATGAATATAGTTTCTCTGATGCATAGGAGTAAACATTTCATCATGATTTATAGCCTTTCCATACCAAGGTACCGAAAGGAAATCAAAGTCCTTATTTATAATACCCTGTCCGCTATAATAAATCGGTTGCCCATCTTTTAACACATAAACCCCTTTTATATATTTTTGGAAACCGAAAAAAAAGTTCATGTTATTTACGGTATTGTTAAAAATCATTTCGTTTTTCATTTTGCCTAGTGCACTTTGTTCATTAAAATTCATCAGTATCTTCTGGATATCAGAATGATAAGCAATATTTATACTCATCTTTTCTACTTGATTCAAAAAGTTTTCAAGCTCAAATGCTGCTGATTTTAACATTTTTGTATTGTACTCAATCTCACGCTTTTGAATAACCCTAATGTAATTGTTATATAAAAACATTCCAAGTATTATAAGAGAAGACAGAATCACTAGAAAAAAACCAAAAAGAAGTTTTCTTTGAATACTCCTATTGAAAAACTCAATGATTTTCATTTGTATTTCTCCTTCTATACTCACTTGGTTTCATTGCGGTATATTTTTTAAATACCTTGCAAAAATATTTGTAATCATTAAATCCCACTTCATAACTAATTTTATTAATTTTATTACCGGTCTTTTCCAAAAGCTCACAAGCCTTTTTGATTCTTAATTTTGTCACAAAATCAATATAGTTCTCTCCTGTATACCTTTTAAATAACACACTGAAATAACTTGGACTAATATGAAAATTCTTTGTAATTGTGTTTAGATTTATGTTTTCGAAATAATTTTGCTCAATATAATCAAGTACGCTTCTAACAACCGTTTCTCCATTAGACTGGTCACTTTGCTCTGCAGTATTTATATAAACTTCTACGTAATTCTCAATACATAAAAGAATATCCTTAAGGGTTCTATAATTATCAATATCGTTACAAATATTGATTCCTTTTTCAATTAATTTATTGTATTTCTCATTTTCTTTTGTCAAAAGCACAACCATTTCACTAATTATACAAAACAAAAGCTTTTTGCCTTCTTTTACAGAAATGTTATTATTCTTTTGAAAGAAAAGCCTGACCTTTTCTAAAACAGCATTTATCTCTGATCTATTTTTTATCTTGATACAATGCAATATCTCCTGGTGAATGACTGCAGGGTATTCATAATTCTTTTCATCATCTTCCTCGTTAAAAAAAACAATATTATTGCTTTGACTTTGAAAGTCATTATAACTGTCCATCAGCTTAAGAGCACGTGTATAAAGCTTTGGAATATCATTAATACTTGTTGAACAGCCTCCTATTGTAGTAAATATAATTTGAGCATAATTATTTTCCAAAAAAAACCATAGTCTGCGAATATAAGTTTCAATGTCCCGCTTATCAGTCATTCGAATAATTAACAGACCAATGATTGAAAATTGTCTTTCAAATTCAATGATGTTAAAGTCCCCGTTAGCAATTTTATTTGAGTATGCCAGCATATCCTGCTTTACCTTGTCTATGTCAGTAATACTCCTGTCAACCAGGAACAACACCACACTGTATTCATGTCCCTGTATATGTGCTTTATTCAACCACTGGTTAAAATTTAAGGCATCTTCTTTTTTGTTATGTAATATAAATTCATTCATTGATTTCTTTAGAATATCGGAGATATTTTTTTTAAAGGTATCTGCACTTTTATTTTTCTCAAGGCTGTCAATAGCCTTTTTTAAAGCATTATTCAGTTCTTCTGCTTTTACAGGCTTAAGTATGTAGTCTACGGCTCCAAAAGATATTGCTGTTTTGACATATTGAAATTCATCATATCCGCTTACAACAATAATTTTTATGTTTTTATTATATGAAAGAATTTTCTCCGATAACTTCAATCCATCCTGCACAGGCATCCTGACGTCTGCAATCACTATGTCGGCCTGCTTTTCAATAGCCAAATGATATGCCTCTTCTCCATCAGAAGCATCGCCGCAAAATGAAAGTTCCAAATCATTCCACCTTATCTTTTTTTGTAAACCTTTTCTGAGCCAAAGCTCATCATCAGCAATTACAACCTTATACATGTCTTATAATTCATCCTTTTGACGATTAAAAATAAACATAACGGTTTACACTTAATTATAACAAGGCAAATATGAACGGTCAAATATTAAAGATAGACTACGGTATTACGATAGATCCAGAACTTATCAAGACTCCCGGGTTCCAAAAAACTGTCGGTTATCAGGCAATGCAAGAGTTAATCAATATAAAAACTCCTCTTCAAGTATGGCTAAATTATTGTGCATTGTCAAGTACCAACACTGCCTCATCATAGCCGCTTCCGGCATATAATAAACCATATAGGATTACATCTATCAGTTTAGCTGAATCTATTTTGTTTACTTCAGAATATGCTTTCTCCCGTGAATTTTTTACTAAGCCGGTTGGCTCCGCCAAGCAGTATTAATCCCGCCACCGCTTTGAAAAGTCCTACGGTCCTTTTTTATGGAGAAGAAGGAAAGGATTATACAAAAAATCCTGACGGAAAGATTAATTGGGAATATCCCTCAAATGTGAATGATTTGGAAGAGCTCAATTTCAGATGTAAACGGCTGAACCTTTTTATTGATGTAACATATGAGAAAAAACTGGCTCCGTTCCAGGAAGGAGCAGAAGCTATAACCGACTGGTTTTTAAATGTGGCACCAAATGAAGGAATCGAAAGGTATGATAAAAATTCAATGGTATTGGAAGCCTGGGATAAATATCCGGACCTTAAGAAAGAAACGAATCTATTTAATGAATATGCAATTCAAATAGTGCTTGGAAAACTTCCGCTGGATGCTTTTGATGAATTTGTAGAAACTTATATGGAACGGGGCGGAGAAGAAATAATAAATGAAGCCACAATGCAAATGAAAGACGGCATCGCTACTAAATATGTAAAATAGGATAATGCAGATTTTTTAAAAAAGGCAGCTGCACACCCTAAGGGTTCAAGGGTGTGCAGCTCTAAAATTATAAGTCAACAGTTATCCGGAAAGGAGAAAAAGTATGATTAAGAAAAAATCAATTATTACTGTACTAATACTGGTTATATTGAGTTTGATTCCGGTAATTACAAAGGCAGAGTATTCTTCACTTATACATTTGGAAAACGGAAAGCTGGTTTATAATGCATTTGATGAAAACGGCAATAAAATACCTGATTTTTCAAATTGCGGTTATATGGGAGGAGGCGTTACCATTCCGGATGTACCTGTGGTAATGACCATAAGTCCACTTGGAGGAGGACTGGACGACACTGAAAACATTCAGCGGGCAATTGATGCAGTTTCGGATTTTCCTTTGGACACAAATGGATTCCGGGGCGCACTGCTACTGAAAGCAGGGACATATTTGATTTCCGACACATTGAGAATAGAGGCTTCAGGAGTTGTTCTAAGGGGTGAAGGACAGGAACCATCCGGGACGGTCATAAAAAGCTATGTTGCCAAAGAGTATACCGGCATAGTGGTATCAAATGGAAGTGAGAGAAAGATAGTTTCGGAGCCAAGGAAAATTACCGACAAATATTTATCCACGGGCTCAAAAACATTTAGCGTCAGCAGCTCTGCAGGATATTCAGCAGGTGATGATGTTGTAATAAATTACAAGTCAAAACCAGACTGGATTACCTATATCGGAATGAATTGGATAGGTGAAGATGCCCCTTGGAATCCTGACGATTATGACTACCATTTTGAGCGTAAAATAACCGCCATTGACACAAACAAAATTACTGTGGATATTCCCATGGTAACACAGGGTAACAGTAAACATTTTGATATTTACATGTATAAATATACATTTGACCGTATTAACAAGGTTGGCCTGGAAAATTTTATGATTGATGCATTCTATTCAGACCCGGATCCGGATTCAGTCAAAAAAGATAATTATCATCTGAGAACTGCAATTTCTTTAGAAGCATCGGTAGAGGACAGTTGGGTAAGAAAGGTGACTGCAAAACACCTGTCAAATGCATTGGTAAATATTGCAGGCAAAAGATGTACCGTACAAGAATGCACATATCTTGAGCCGGTTTCTCAAATTTCAGGAGGATTCCGGTATCCATTTTACATTTCGGCAGGCCAGATGAACCTGGTTGAAGGATGTTTTGCTGAAAATGGAAGACATGATTTTGTCATGGGTGCAAAAGTCCCGGGACCAAATGTTTTTTACAACAGTAAATCCATGTATGCCCGCAATCTCAGTGAACCCCACCACAGGTTTTCAGTGGGAGTGCTGTATGATAATATTTCTGTTCATACACCTGAGGAATTTAAAGATGCCCCTGATTATAAGATACTGGGAAACGGGCTTGCTGCATTTAACAGGGGAAATTCCGGCACCGGACACGGATGGTCCGGAAACAGTATCCTTTTTTGGAACACAAGGAGTGCAGCTGTTATTGTGAGCAGTGTTGCCGGGGGAAGGAATTTTGCCATCGGCGTTTCGGGAAGGGTACTGAAAGAGAATGGCAATCCCATATCACAAGGCTATTGGATATATTGGTTTAAAAAGCATAATAATGCAACAAAGGCCCCTTCTTTATCTGATAATAATTTCAAGGATGACGGTTCCCAGTTCCTGGGTCCTGACGACGTTTCGCTGCCTCATTTTGAGTTGGAAACCACTCTGGCACAGCCTGAGAGCCTTTATAAAAAACAGCTGGAAGACAGGCTTGGCAGTTATGATCTAGGTTTTACCAGAATTGATGCGGAAGCCGACAGCTATACATGTGATGGGTTCCCTGATAAAAACTATAATGATATGCCTGAAATACATCTTTCAACCAAGAAATATGGTATTGATAGTTATAATAGAAGAGGGTATCTTAGATTTAAATTAGATGATTCTATTAAAAGCGAACATATTTCCTCTGCAAAACTGAAAGTACATACACCTATGGAAATGACCCGGGGACAGAAGGTAAAACTGTATGAAATTACAGATGACTCATGGGAAGAAGAGACACTTACCTGGAATAACCAGCCTCCTCGTTCACATTTGATTTCTTGTGCCAAGCTTTCTGAAACAGGTCCTGGATGGTATAACTACGATGTTACAGGATTTATCAAATCACAATACACAGGTGACGGGAAAGCGTCCTTTTCCATGGTTATTGATGATTTTGAAGCACTCAGGAACATGTCTGTAGACAGAAGAGAATCGCTGCTGAAGCCCCATCTGGAAATACGCTATGAGATAAATCCCGGAAAGCCGTTTGTAGAGATTACATCACATTCGGACGGTGCTGAAATTCCTTCAGTACCTTATACCATTTCCGGCACGGCTACAGATTCAAGTGACATAAGGCTGAAGATTTCAGATGTAATTGACACCAATGTAAATGTAACCGGCGGTAATTGGTCATACACCGTAACAGACAGCAGCTTAAACGGAGCACATTACTTTGTCAGGGCAGCCATACTGGACGGTCAGGGTAATTTGGAGGCCGGTGATGCCATAGGCGTTAATTATCCTTCGGAAAAGTCACCTTTAAGGAGGGAAATACTTGAAGTTTCAAAGGATGCATATGTGAGAGCAGGAGTAATTTATGCCGATAAGAACTATGGCAGTGAGCCTACCCTGGAAGTAAAGGATTCACCTACTGATTATGTAAAGCGGATAAGCTATTTGAATTTTGATTTATCCGGCATAGATGCCCTGGGCTCGGCAAAACTCAGGATATACGGCAATAATAACCAGGATAGTAAAAAAGTAAATTTAAAGGTCTTCGGTGTAAATGATGACTGCTGGGACGAAATGGGTATTAAATGGAATAACAGGCCATCTACATCTGCTGCAGAGCTATCCAGCGCAGATGTAGATGATACAGAAAAATGGTATGAATTTGATGTGACGGGTTTTGCACTAAATCAGCTGTATAGCGATAAAAGCGCTTCTTTTGCACTTCAAAGTAAAGAAGGTGAAAACAGGCATTTAGTTTTTGATTCAAGGGAAGGTAAGAATACGCCGGTGTTGATTATAGAAAAACCTGCGGATATTATAGAAGTATCGAATGATGCATATGTAAGAGCCGGAAGCAGTGGTGGTGAAAATTATGCTGATACAAATTATGGCGGTGAGGCCATACTGGCGGTAAAAGATGCGGGAACTGAATATTTGAAACGTAAAAGTTATTTAAAGTTTGATATATCAAGTGTTGATATAAATAGTGTAGGTTCAGCAAAAATAAGGGTATATGGAAAAAATGACCAGGATGGAGAAAAAGCTGCGTTAAGAGTCTTTGGTGTGAATGACAATAGCTGGCAGGAAACCGGTATTACATGGAATAACAGTCCTCTGCGTGAAGCTGCGGAGCTATCCAATGTTTATATAGACGGCACAGAACAATTGTATGAGCTGGACGTTACGAGTTTTGTGCGAAGCCGCTTGTCTGCAGGCCAGAGTGTTATTTCACTTGTACTGGAATGTACCGGTGAAGACAATAAGTATTTGGTTTTTGATTCCAGGGAAGGTACCAGAACACCTGAGCTGGTTCTCAACACCAGGTAAATAATATTTCAATCTACCTGACAGGGGGCCGTACAAAAGTATGATCACAGCTTATTAGTTGCCACAGCGCGGTCCCCAATTCAAGTAAATGACTTTGTTGTTTCACTTTGGTTTTCTATGGAATATGCTTGATTACTATTAGAAGAATATGGAGGAAAATTATGAAAAAACTGGACCTGGTACAATTTTGGAATGATGACTCTGTTTCACATAAAAAAAATTGTTTTTATGAACAAGCACCTCAGGTAGCCCTTGGTATAAGGATGAGTGATGAATGCGTCTATGCCGAACTTGGTGAAAAAGGGGACCCGTGGGCTGTTGAACCACGGGATAGAAGAATTGAACTTAACAAAAGATATAATGATAAAGCAGAAAAAATAGTAGGCAGACGTCTTCTTCGTGAAAAATTCCCCGGTGAAGATGAAATGTTTCCCCGTGTCAAACAGATTGGCGAAGTATTCGGAGGTACATATGAATTTATCAAGGGTGGGGGAAAATGGCTTCACAGTCCTTTCAGCACTGCTGAAGAACTGGAAAGAATGTTGCATAAAATAGATAAAATGGACCTGCGAGAATTCATACTGCCTCCAAACTGGGAAAGTGAAAAGAAAAGGATTTGTGAGAAATACGGCAGGAAACCACACCAGCTAAGACATGTCAGAGGACCTGTAACATTGGCTATGTCTATTTATGGGGAAGAAAATCTGATTTTTCTATATTATGATGCTCCTGAATTGTTTAAAAGGTTCAGCCAAACTATTGAAAGGGTCATTATTGAAATGGCACAAATTATGGATACTGAGGCAGGTTATACAGAAGATAATGCACCACATGGATATAGCTTTGCTGATGATAACTGTTCACTTTTAACTCCTGAAATGTACTACGAATTCGGATATCCAGTTTTAAAAAAGGTTTTCACGAAATTTTCTCCAAATGCCCGGGACAGACGATTTCAGCATTCAGACTCGGCAATGGCACATTTATTACCAATTTTATCAAGATTGAACTTGACCGGCTGCAACTTTGGTCCTACCGTTTTAGTTGACGATATACGTAAATATATGCCCAAAACAAGAATTGACGGATGCCTTGCACCATTCACATTTATGAATAATAATCGGGATGAAATCATAGCTGAAGTAAAACGTGATTGTGAGATGATTAAACAAACGGGGACAAAGGGTCTTAATATTTTTACTGGAGGCTCCATTAATAATGGAAGCTCATTAGAGAGCATGCGTCTGGTAATGCAGTCCATCCAAAATTACGGCAGGTATCGATAAATACACCCTAGTTCTTAAACAGCTTTTTCAACTTTCCAAATGATTTCCCAGGAGTTTTGGATAAAACTCCTGTATGCATATCCATCAGTTCACCAAAATTTTTATGTATTTACTTTATAATATTTAAAACGTATAATAATAAAAACAGTAAAAACGTTGAGCAAGAATAGTAACCCGAAAGCTTATCAGGATGCCTGGGTGCATAGCACGGTTTACAGCATCCATGATATGGTGAGAATGCAGCATGGTATTAATAAACACAGTTTGAATAATGAAAATTTTATATATTTTAGTGAAAGAAGGTGTATTATGCAGGATATGCTTGTTAAGCTCTATAATTTAGACAGCTATCAAATAAGTAACGACAGCTTGATAAGTCAAGGAATAACTATAAGAATAGCAATAGCTCCAGACCTTATTGAGATTAGCGGTTGGATTAGTGAAAAGTTTGGACAGAGATGGGCCGGAGAAGCAACCAAGGCTATTGTCAGCAGCCCTTCTACATGCTTTATTGCTATACATAACAAAAGTATTGCAGGTTTTGCATGCTACGATGCTACTGCAAAAGGCTTTTTTGGTCCTACTGGAGTAGACGAATCCATGAGGGGAAAAGGTGTGGGCAGAGCTTTGCTGATAAGAACCCTTAACGCCATGTACGAAAACGGATACGCCTATGCCATAATAGGAGGTGTAGGACCTGCAGGCTTTTATGAAAAGAGCTGCGGTGCTACAATAATAAGTGATTCGTCTCCGGGATATTTTAAAAATATGATAAGTACGGTCTTGAATGAAACAGACTGAATATAACATTTCAGCAGGGACTTTTTACATCCCTGCCGGCTGTCTAAACAGTTGCTTGTAGGATTTTTTCATAAAAAAGACATAATGCCGTTATGGGAAATATAAGTTCAGCACTCAAGACCACCCGTCGTATGATACAATTTGGTGAATACTTTTTCTTGGTCTTTGCGCCGGGTTTTCATCGGAATATCCAAGTGGTGTCATTGCTACAACCCTGACCTCATGAGGAATATCCAGGATTTCCTTAACCCTTTTTTCATCAAATCTTCCGAGCCAGCAGGTGCCAAGCCCCTGCTCCACAGCTTCCAATACCATAAATGACATGGCAATTGACAAATCAACGGTATATCTGTGCTGCCCGCATTCCATTATACTTTCTGGTTCCTTACCACAAGCTGCCAGTATGATTGGAGCCTGGCCCACAAAATTCTGACCAAGAGATGCCTTTGTAAGCTGTTCTCTTTTAATTTCATTTTTTACAACTATAAATTTCCATTCTTGAAGGTTTCTTGCTGAAGGTGATAACCTTGCCGCTTCTAAAACCTTTGAGAGCTTTTCTTCTTCCACTGGCGTTGACTTATAAGCCCGAATACTTCTCCTCACTTGAATTGCATACATTACATCCATTAATATTCCTCCAAGCATTGTTTATTATTTTAATAATTATACTTAAAATTATTTGTGTCAGTGATAAGCCCGTCAATTTCATACTATTTTATTTTTTATCTTCTGTGTGCCATTGTAGTAAAAATTACCTATTATATCTATATTGTATCGTAAACATTCAGCGTCTGCAATACATCTTTCTTTCGAGTTTCCCCATTTTTAACATGATAAGATTTATGTGTATAATGAAACAGTTATCATTGGGAATGAGTTTAGAAAATGTTAGTGTATAGGTTCTTGAAAAAGGCGTAAATTGCGGCATGGATTATGATTTTTGCTTTAGCAAAATATCATACCTACTGAAAGCTTCGCGCAGCGATAGTTATTGCAAAGCCGGCATCTGAACTACGGA
>JANQLN010000018.1 GCA_028280575.1 Clostridia bacterium | reverse complement strand
TAAAGTTTTTTAACTTTTTTTTAAAAAACCCTTGACAACTATTAGCTGGTCTAAATTCATTCCCAATGATAACTGTTTCATTATACACATAAATCTTCTCATGTTAAAAATGGGGAAACTCAAAAGTGCGAATGCATACATTTTGCTTCTGTCATTTTTAACGAAACAATACAAAATTTAAATAATAAACGGGTCCTTTAGCCTTAAAATCCAATGCTTTAGCTTACCTTCAAGTTGATCTGCTACAGGATTCGCTTTTGTCTCGTATAACCGCACAGGATTCATCTGATACGGGTCATCTACATTATCATACAGCAGCCTTTCTGTCCTTCCTCCCGGTATATAGCCATTATTAACAACATATGTATATCTTAATGTACGAACTGCTCTCCATCCATATTTTATATTATTTATTCCCAATACAGCAAACTCTTCCAGAACATTTTTGCGTCCGGGATAAGCTGCAATGAATGCAGAATCTATATTCTCCGCTTTATTTCCTGATAACACGGGAGAAATATCTTTCCCTTCTACCGCATCAGGTATATTTATACCCATCAAGCTTAAAAGTGTAGGCATTACATCAACACTATTTAAGAGTGCATCTGTTCTTCCTGCTTTTATTTTGCTGCCGAAATTAATAATGAAGGGTATACCTATAGACTCTTCATACCATATATGCTTTGCCATCATACCGTGTGATCCCAGCAAATCGCCATGATCAGAAGACAATACAACGATTGTGTCTTCATCAATCCCCTGTTCTTTTAAGGTTTCCAGAAGCCTTCCGAAATTTTCATCAATTCCGGTTACGGCAGCATAATAATCTTTTATAATTTCAGTAAGTTTTTCTTCATCATAATCAAATTTTTCACCTGTATGGCATTTTAGATTATCCGTCTTTACATTAGGACGGAAACAGATTTCTTTGTCTTTATAAAACTCTTTATATTTTTGGGGGACCTGTTCATAGGGACTGTGTGGCGGATTCAATGATATGAATAATGAAAACGGTTTTTCCTTTTCACGGTTTTTTATGTAATCAATTGCTGCGTCAGTTTCGTGCTCAGGTGACCATTGATTGATTTTTATCATTTGAGGTGAATTTCTCCAGTAATGGGGAGACATGTGTTCATCACATGTACCATATGAATACCAGAAATCAAATCCATGCCTTTTTGGCCCCGGCGGAGTATATGCGTCCCAGCCTCTTGCTCCTGATTCAGGATTATCAGATATATTTAACTCAGGTAAATCCAGATGCCATTTACCTATATACCCTGTATCATAGCCAGCTTCTTTTAAAACATCACCAATACAAATTTCATTTGTATCCAGCATTACATCTGCACCAATTTTGCAGTTAGTAAATACACCGTTTGAAATTGGATAACGCCCTGAAAATAGTGCCGCGCGGTGTGGAGAACATAAGGGGCAGCAACTGACCGCATTGTCAAATACCATGCTTTCCTCTGCAAATTTATCAATATTAGGTGTAATTACAGAATCTTCATTCATAAATCCCATTGCCTGTCTTCTCCATTGATCAGCAAAAATAAAAAGCAGGTTTGGTTTTTTTATTTTTAACATATTTATCATCCCTTTCGGTGTTTATTCATTATTTGATTTCAAAATTCTGCTTACCATTTCCATTGCTTGCGTTTAGGAATGTTTTGAAATAATTTAATATTTAATTATTCCTTAGCTAATAAAGCACTTCTATACATAATAGAGGTGCTTTATTAAGCTTAAATCAATTACTAGGAGACTGCAAAAATTTATCCTTTTCACTTTAATATATACCAAGGATAACACGTATGGTTTTACAAGTAAATCCACAAAATAAACTATTATCACCAAAAATGATTATTTGCAAAAAGAAAGTACTCTGTAAAGCTATGAATATGGAATTCATACTTTACAGAGTACTGTTATTTAATTGCTCTTACTTATATTGCCTGTCATATCCTCTTTGCATAATCTCCAAATAAGTTTCAAGGCCAATGTCGTCCAATCCTTTTGTATAATTGTCCCAATCCTTATCCAGGTCCCATTCGTCCATAATAAACTTCATTCTGCTCTCTTCGATATACTTTTCAAGCTCAACTGTTATTACCTGGATTTCCTCCGCTTCAACAGGCAGCAGGTTTATGATGGGCTTAACGCTCAAGCTGTCTTCAGGGGCATAGGGCTCGTATTTATCTGCTGTTGCATTATATAGCAGCAGCTCAAGTCCCTTAGGCGAGTATTCATCTATTCCTTCCTCCATAGCCCGAGTAAACCACCACTCTTGTGGCCTCATTGTAATTCCCGAAGAGGTATAACCAGTATTTTGCGGCTCATTGCTAAAAGGCACTAAAAGCTCCCACAGTGCAGGCCTTCCGTCTATGCCCTTTTTACCTTCTTCCACATCTGTTGTATATTCTATTCCGGGTCTCCAGCCCCGTTTTCTCCTATTACCTTCAAATGAATATTGATAATCTGCCCACCTGATTGCCGCTTGCTTGTACTTGCTATCCGAGCTTATCACAAAGTTACCAGGCTTAACAGCAAAGTATTTAAAGTGGGTTGCATATCTTGTACCGTCCGGTCCTTCAAGTGGAGCCAGTGCCTCATAGTGCCTGTATCTTTCAGGGCTGTTTGCAGCCTCCAGGGCTATCCCAATGTGTCCCGCTGCATAAGCTCCTAAAATTTCGGCATCCTGGTTTGTTGCCAATTGCCTTAATTGATCTACAGGCTGTATAAAGCTTTCCGAGTAAATGAGACCTTCATCGTACAGTTTCTTTATATATCTCAAGCCTTCCCTGTATCCGTCCTGGTTCGCAATTGTTTTAACCACATCATCTTCAACAATCACCTGGGTCTTTTCATCCATCCCGGGAGAATATATGAACGAATTCATAAGAAAATGCTCTAACTGCGTGTGCCAGCTGTTTGCCGCGCCGGACAAAGGCACCTCGTCTTTAAGCCCGTTACCGTTCGGATCATCTTCCTTAAAGGCTTTTAAAACATTGTAAAAATCCTCTGTAGTTTTTGGCATATCAAGCCCCAGCTTGTCAAGCCAATAGCTGTTTATCCAGTACTTTACCGAAAAACTGCAATGGTAGCAATCATTCCAAGTACAAAGGGCGTAAATATTCCCATCCGTTGCAGTGATTGGACCTCTTATTGGAAGCTCTTTAAGCCATTTCTTAAAGTTTACGGTATATTTGTCTATTAAATCGTTAAGGGGTTCAAATACTCCCTGCTCTACCCCATAATTTGATATAATATCAGGGCTCATGGAAAACCCGTAATACGCATCGGGGTGATCACCGCTGGCCAATACCAGGTTCAGCTTTTGTATGGCACCATCCGATGGAGCCAGATCCCAATTAATGTGTATATTTGAAAACTCCTCCATATACTTTGTGAATTCATTTGTTTCAATGTCAATTATTTCACTGCTGCCGGGCATGAATATATCCAGTTCAATTTTTTTGTTGACAATAGGGAAAGTCCCGACTTCTGTATACAGCTCATCTTTTTTCTCATTATCACTGCTGCCGTTTGTTTTACCGTCATCCACATCTTTGTTACTATCATCATTGCTACTGCCACAGCCAGATAACAACAAAGCTAATATCAACACGGCTGCCATGGTAAAACTGATTATTTTTTTCATGCTTTATTACCTCCCAAATAATATTTTAATCATATATGTTAATATCAATACAATAAAAGATTACCATGGTTTGAGCTCATATCTTTTATCAATTGATAGCATTTTTTCATTCCGGATAGTTCAAGCATTCATCTGTTCCAAAATCTGTCCCATTTACCCTTTCAAGGCTCCAATCATTATTCCTTTGACAAAATACTTCTGTACAAAAGGATAAATAATCAAAACAGGCAGTGAAGCCACTACAATAATTGAGTATTTCACAACATCCGCCAAACCCTGTTTCCGCAATATGACATCGAAATCCTGTATCATGGTGGGATCAATTTTACTCAGCACCAGTATTTCTCTTAACACAATCTGCAGCGGAAATAAGTTTTCCGATTTTAGATATAGCAGGGCGTTAAAATATGAATTCCAATGGCTTACTCCATAATATAGTGCCATTACGGCCAGTATGGGAGTGGACAGCGGCAGTGCAATCCTGATTAAGAATTGGAAATCCTTGCAGCCGTCAATTTGAGAAGCTTCATACATAGCCTCCGGAATTGTTGATTGGAAAAATGTCCTTGTGATAATAACATTCCACACACTTAAGGCAATAGGCAGCATCATTGCTAACCTTGTATCCAATATCCCTACGCGGACTACCTGCAGGTAAAGGGGAATAAGACCTCCTGAAAAGAACATGGTAATTATGAATAATGTCATAAAGAATTTCTTTCCCACAAAATTCTTCCTTGAGAGCGGGAATGCCGCCAGAACTGTCATTACCAGGTTCAGGATTGTACCAAAAAACATGTATATGAATGAATTATAAAAACCGTTCATCAGTTTCGGGTTTTTGAAAACTGTTGTATAGCCTACCAATGTCGGCTCAACCGGAAACAGCCACACATTCCCCGCTATAACCTCACTTGGCTTGGATAAAGAAGCGCTTAATACATATATTAAAGGATAAAGAACCATTATTAAGCTAAACCACAAAAACAAATTTATAAAAACCATTAATATTCTGTCATTTTTTGAATTAAATAATTTATCCATTTTGTCCCCCTACCACAAGCTATAGTCACTGACTTTTTTAGCAATTATATTAACCGTTGCAACCAGTATAAAATTTATTACGGATTGAAAAAGCCCTACTGCCGTTGAAAAGCTGAAGTTAGCATTTAAAAATCCTATCTTGTATACATAAGTTGCTATTATTTCCGAAGTGGAAGCATTAACAGGGTTTTGCATAAGATATACCTTTTCAAAGCCAACAGACATAATCCTGCCAAAGCTTAATATAAAAAGTATGATAATTGTGGAAGAAATACATGGCAAATCAACATGCAAGATTCTTTTTAACCTGCTGGCACCGTCTATTATCGCAGCCTCTTGAAGCTGCGGATCAATACCTGTAAGCGCCGCCAAATATATGATTGCAGCATATCCCATGGTTTGCCATATACCGGACCAGACATAAACATCCCTGAAGTAATCCGTATTGCTCATAAAGCTTATTGATTCAATACCCAAAATATTTATTATTTTATTTACAATACCCATATTGGGATCCAATAGCTGGTATAAAAGACCAACCAGTACAACAGTTGAAATAAAATATGGCGCATATGTGACCATTTGAACTGTTTTTACAAAACGCTTACTTCTGACTTCATTAAGTGCAAGGGCCAGTATAATAGGGAATGGAAATCCTGCAATAATAGAATATATGCTTAAATATATTGTATTTCTAACGACTACTGAAAATGACGGTGATCTAAAAAACTGCTCAAAGTATTTCAAACCTACCCAGGGGCTTTCTGCAAATCCCCTGGTTACATAAAACCTCTTAAATGCTATTTGTATGCCATACATGGGCATATAGTGAAATACGACCAGATAAATAACCGGAAGTAATATTATCAGATATAACTGGTAATGTTTTTTAATGTTTTTTATTTTATCTTTAGGCAATAAATTCAAATTAGAGTTTATCATGTCTCTTTTTCCCCCTTCTATATTATTTATGTTAGCATTTTATGCTCAAAAAGAATACATACAATACTTTTTCCAAACATACAAATCCTGGCTTAAAAACTTTCAGGGCATACATATCCTAAAACACCAATACATTTTCAATATTTGAAAACAATTACAGTGAACTTTTAAAAAAAATATTGTATAATTATTATATAATGTAAGCAGCTTAAAAAAGGGTGTGGAAAATGAACATCAAATTATCAGTATTTAAAAAATTCTTTTTTTCATATACTCTTATCCTGATACTGCCTTTTTTTATCGGTATTTTAATTTATCAAAATTCTGTAAATTTAATTGTAAGAGAATCTATTTCAAAATATACGGAGCTATTGAATAAAAATATGACTTTGATTGAATCCCGTTTGGATGAAATCCATTCAATAGGAGAGCAAATAAATTTAAACAAAAATATTACAACATTGATAAATACTAACAAGTCAACGCTTAAAACAATTTATGAGTATTATGATGCCGGTTCCTCTATCTCCGAATACGCGCTTACAAATAACCTGATCATTGACTATTTTGTTATATTGGACACTCACAACAGGGTGGTTACGCCTAATTATGTAGTTACAAATGAATCCTTTGGAAATTTATATAAGTACACAAGCGAAACAAATATAAACTTTACTGGCCAATACCACTACAGGGAGTTTATAAATATATATGATTATAAAAAAAATGGTGTGAAAAGGGATGTCATATTTTATGTACAGTCTCTTCCCATAGGAAGTTTAAATAAAATTCGCGGAACACTGCTCATTGTCCTGGACAAAAACAAATTTTCAAATTTATTTTTGCCCATAAGCTTTTCAAATGAAGAGAATATTTATGTGCTTGACCAGAATAACAAGCTCCTGTTTTCCAGCAATTACTCATCTGAAATAGCTGACCCCGGCAAAAATATAAAATCAGGTTCATATTATTTTGAAGACGAAAAAGAATACTTATTATGTCATATGGAATCCGGTATGGGATGGACCTATTATGCAAAAATACCCAAAACAGCATTATTAAGTTCATTCGATTCATTAAAATTTTTGTTAATATATTCTTCAATAATTTTCGTAATTCTTACATTTATTATTTCTATATACTTTTCAAATAAAAACACAAAGCCGTTAAAAGAAATAATCTCAAAGATTCAAACATTAAAGCTTTTAAAACAATATCCAAAAAGAGAAAATGAATACAATTTGATTGATAATGCACTTGTCAATTTATCCAATGCAAACATAGCCCTAAGGACAACGGTTGAAAATCAAACTCCAATAATTGTCTCTAATTTCTACAAGCAGCTAGTTGAAGGGTTTTTTAAAACTGAAAAGGAATACTCAAGTTATACTTCCTTTTTAAATATAGACAGCTCACCGGATTATGTTATGGAAATAATATATATTGAAGGGCTTGAAAGTATGGTTTCCGAAGATTTGTTAAAGGAAGCAAATGTAATAAAGGCCATAATAAAAGACAATTTCCAGCAGTCAAATTTTAAACCGCTATACTATTATGACATGAATGAAAATTCTTTTGCCGTTATATTTAGTTTTTCACCTTATTCGCAAGCTGTCAAAACTCAACTGGAAGCTTTTCAAAAAAACGTGAAAGATAAAGTTTTGGACGAATATAATACATTAATATATTTTTCTCAGAGCAATAAAACGAATAATTTGCTGGAAATACATTCATTATTCAATCAAGCCAAGCAAGCTATTGAGCAGATAAAATTCAACCAAACAGGCTATATGATATATTACAGAGACATACCAAAAGATAAGGATAACTTTTATTATCCCATTGAATTGGAATTTGAATTAATTGGATTAATAAAATCAGGCGAAACGGAAGCTTTAAAATCAAAGCTAAAGGAAATTTTTTGTGAAAATTTCAAGAGCCGGAGTCTTTCAACTGAAAAAACCTTCCAATTGGTTAATTTAATGAAGGGTTCGGTTTTGAGAGAGTTCAGGCAAAAGTTAAAAAATGATAATCTAAAAAATCTAATTGCCAATCTTGAAAATACGAGTTCCACAGATGAAATTTTTAATCTGATTGTAAGGATTAAAACTGCATACAGCAATATGATTAGTTCAATTAAAGAAAAGAAAAAAACAGATTTAAGAAATGATATTATACTGTTTATTGAGAAAAACTACCGTGATCCAAATTTCTCCATCATTGAAGCGGCTAATCACTTTAACCGCTCCGAAGCCTTTATGTACCAATTTTTTAAAGATAATTTTTCCCATTCCTTTTATTCATACCTGGAAAATTTAAGAATTAAAGCTGCTTGCGGGCTGATTGTTCAAGGCAAGCTAACCATAAAGGAAATTAGTTCAAAAACAGGCTATTCTAATGACACCACATTTAGAAGAGCCTTTAAGAGAATCATGCATGTTACGCCAACCACATACAAAAATGCTGTTGAATAACAGCTAGAATGCCATCATGCAAAATATTTGCCCGGGACCATTGACATCCCTTTTAGCCTGTTGTATACTATTAAAGCATAACTCGTAGGGGAGTAGCTCAGCTGGTAGAGCAACGGTCTCCAAAACCGTGGGCCGCGGGTTCGATCCCTGTCTCCCCTGCCACTAATACCGAGGCTTTAAGGCTTTGGTATTTTTTGTTGCAATACCTCTTCTACTCCACTATATCTCTTTAGCAAGCTCTGGATATAGACAAGTAAAAAAATACCCTCTGACATATTCATTGGGTATTTATTGTTCAAAAAGCATTTAAGCAAAACGCAAGCTATTTACGTCTACCTTCTATTACCGGATATTTATATCGTGTTTATCAACTTTATCTGATAGGTCGTCTATTTTTTCCTCAATAATTTCAATCTTTTCATATGTCTGTTGGTATCTATCAAAGAGAGATTGTAGTTTTTTCCCATGATCCTGTTCCACCCGGAGTACATCACCATGGAGCTTATCAAACTTGGTTTCAATTCCGTCAAGTCTTTCATTTGTTTCCACCCGGAATTCTGAAAATTCACCATACATTTTTGATAGTAGTTCAAATGTATCGTCCTTCATTTAATCGCCTCCTGCCAATAGATTATATCATATACTGGGAAGATATTGAAGTATATTTTTATAGACCTGTGGTGATATTTCCCCCAGGTTGATGAGAATAGTTTTCCGATTTAACATCAGAAAACTTTTTTAATAATTCCCAGATTATACCTCATAGGTATTTGGAAAACCGTCCTCTTGATATTAGTGTGCAAATGTAAAGTAAAAACTTATAAAATATACACATACACCTCTTTACATTTGTGGGCAAACATGATAGTATATATAGTGTAGTTGTTTCGTAGAATTAGTGATATAGTAATGCATATAGTTGTTAAGAGCATTAAAATGAGTGTTTTGACATATTTGACGTAATATGTGCAAATGTAAAGTATGGATTGGTATTTGTTGTATATAAATAGAGTGATGGAAATAGTTTTTTGTAGAATTGATTTCGGTTTATGTTTAAAAATATAAGGGGGAATATATCTGTGAAGAGAAAATTCACAAAGGACGATATGGAACTGACTATATTGGCTTTGCCGACTTTTGTATGGTATTGCCTGTTCAGTTTTTTACCTATGATTGGCATTATTATTGCTTTTAAAAACTTCAGGATAACAAGCGGAGGATTTCTACATAGTTTATTCAGCAGCTCATGGGTAGGCCTCAAAAATTTCCGTTTCCTGTTTGTCACCCAGGATGCATATCTCATAATCAAAAACACTCTTTTATACAATGCAGCATTTATTATTTTAGGAATACTGATACCGGTTACTCTCGCAATATTGATAAAGCAGCTGTTAAATCCAAAGCTGGCTAAGATTTATCAGACAGCAATGTTCCTGCCCCATTTTTTATCATGGGTTGTGGTCAGTTATTTTGTCTTTGCATTCTTGAGTACTGACAAGGGCTTGATTAATAATATGTTGATATCTTTAGGAGAACCCGCTGTACAATGGTATGCATCCAAGGGCAGCTGGCCTTTCATACTTGTATTTATGAATGTGTGGAAAGGTATGGGTTACAGTATGGTGGTATATTTGGCGGCAATAACAAGTATTGATATATCCTACTACGAAGCAGCCGTAATAGACGGTGCCACAAAATGGCAGCAGACCAGGTACATTACCATACCGGCTCTTAAGCAAATAGCGATTATAATGTTCATTCTCGCGGTAGGTTCAATATTCAGGGCAGACTTTGGCCTATTTTACCAGGTGCCGAGGAATTCGGGCATTATATATGATGTTACCGTAGTAATTGATACCTATGTATATAAGGCTTTGGCTGGAACCGGCAATATCGGGATGAGTTCGGCGGCTGCATTTTTACAATCCACTGTTGGATGTATGACCATTATACTAGCCAATATACTGGTGAGGAAAATCGATAAGGAAAGCGCGCTATTCTAAGGGAGGGATTATTGTGTTTGGACGTATAAAAGGTGACCTGGGTGTTGTCAGCAAGATTAACAGTATTTCACCTGCTGCCAATATGTTTCTTAATTTGCTGTTCCTGTTTCTTGCATTGCTGTGTATCATACCTGTTATATTTGTAGTGATTATTTCATTCACATCTGAAACTTCCATTGCCTTGAACGGGTATAGCTTTTTTCCTGTTGAAACAACCATGAAGGCCTACGAGTATTTATGGCAGAATAAAAGGCTTATCCTAAATGCGTATGTGGTTTCGATAACTATTACTGCTGCCGGAACAGCACTGGGAGTTTTGCTGAATGCGACAATGGGATATGTATTGTCCCGTAAAACCTATAAGCTGAGAAAATTTTTTACTTATATTATTCTGGTACCAATGCTCTTCAATGGCGGGATGATATCCTTTTACCTGGTTGTGGTAAGATTCCTGAACCTGAAAAACAGTTTGCTTGCTTTGATATTACCCATTGCAGTATCATCTTTTTACGTTATCATATTGAGGACATTTTTTAATACCACCGTACCGGATTCTTTAATAGAATCTGCAAAAATTGACGGGGCCGGCCAATTAAGAATTTTTGCACGTATTGTACTGCCCATTTCACTGCCGGCTATTGCCACAATAGGTTTGTTCCTGGCCTTTGCCTACTGGAATGAGTGGTTCAATGCGCTGCTGTTCATCGACAATAAGGAACTGGTGCCGCTGCAGCTGCTTTTGATAAGAATAGAAAAAAACCTGGAGTTCATCAAGGAAAATGCATACTTGATAGGGGTCAGCGCGGATGACCTTGCCAACAGGATACCCAGTGAGTCTGCAAAAATGGCAATAGTTGTACTGGTTACCGTTCCAATTGCATGCAGCTACCCCTTTTTCCAGAAGTATTTTATCACAGGGTTGACCATAGGTGCGGTGAAAGGCTGAAGCACAAAAAACCAAAAGAGTATTTTAATTGTATTCAATTAAAATAAATAGCAGCAAAATAAAGGAAGAATGCTAAAAAGTCTCCATTTGAGAGTCTTACAGCAAAAAAAATCTAATTTTTTTACTAGGAGGAGTCAGCATGAGGAAATATTTAAGATTTGCAGCTTTGGTATTACCGGTTATGATGGTCCTGGCATTGTTTGCAGGATGTAAAGTTAAGGATGGCGGCACAGGCGGGCAAGGCAGCAGCACAACCAAAAAACAGGAAACCAAAGTCCAGGCCGAAGAAGAAAAAGCAAGCCTGGTATGGTGGACAATTGGTACGGAGCCACAGGAGTTGGAGGAAGTAAACAAGGCAATAAATGAGTATACCTCTGAAAAATTAAACCTTGAGCTTGATATAAGGTATTCGGGCTGGGGTGAATATACGGATAAGCTCAATACTATCATATCAAGCGGTGAAGATTATGATATCTGTTTCACCTGCAGCTGGGCAAACAACTTCAACATGCAGGCATCCAGGGGAGCTTATGCAGATATTACCGGGCTTTTGCAAACTGAAGGCAAGGACATGTTCGAGTTCATACCCGAAGCTCTTTGGAATGTTTCAAGAATTGACGGCAAAATATATGGAGTACCCACTTACAAGGATTCGGCCATGGGTAATTACTTTGTATATCCCAAAGACTATGTGGAGCAATATGATATTGATTACAAAAACATAAAGACATTAAGGGACCTTGAGCCTGTTCTGAAAAAGGTTAAAGATGCCGAGCCCGACATATATCCGTTGCCGCTGTCAAAGAGCAGTGCAATAGGTGTCCATACCGGTTTTGATATGATGGTCAACAGGGATGTGCCCCTTGCAGTTGATATTGAAAGCGGAAAAGATACTGTTATAAATCTGTATGAGACCGATAAGGTAATGGAAAAGCTCCGTTTGCTTCATAAATATTACAATGCAGGCTATATCAATCCGGATTCACCGACATTGGAGGAATTGCCGAAAGAAGTAAAGGTTGTTGCATATGCGCAAGGATTTCCCTATGCCGACATTGAGTGGACATTAGGATTTGGCTACGAAACAGTGTCCCAGCTTTTGCATACCCCATATCTGTCAACTGGTACTGCCCAGGGTTCAATGAATGCCGTAAGCGTAAATTCCGGCAATAAGGAAGCAGCCGTCAGATTCCTGAATGCAGTCAATACTGACAAGGTGCTCAGAAATATGGTTGCCTATGGTATAGAAGACAAGCATTTTGAGAAAACCGGGGAAGATTCAATAAAAATCCTGAATGATGGCTACAGCACTCCTGCATTTGCACAGGCAACATTTTTTTCACTCTACACTGCCGAACCGGCACCTGCCGACAAGTGGGATAAATTGAAAGAATATGTGGACTCTGCTATTCCTTCTCCTATTATGGGCTTCATTTTTGATCCTGAACCGGTTGAAACTGAAATTGCGGTAGTACAGAATATTTATAAAAAATATTCTTCACAGATTGATGTTGGTGCTGTAGATCCTGATGTTGAAGTACCTAACATGATTGCAGAATTTGAAAAAGCAGGAATCAATGACATCAAGGCAGAGGTTGAAAGGCAAATTGCCCAATGGAAAGAAAAGAATAAATAATATTTGCTAAATGGCTTTTTTACATTATTGGCATGCACTTTGAGCGGGTATGGTATAAATGTGCCATACAGGTCCTGCGGCAGTTCAAGGGATTTGCCATACCCGCTCATTTACTTGGCGATAGAGTAAATGGAGCTTCAATCAGCAATGAATATGGCAGATTATTTAAGTGTATACAAGATTACAATTTGAAAGGAACAGTTTAAATGCACAGAATAATAAGTAGTGAATTGGTTAATATACCCTGGCAGGATAAGCCTTCGGGCTTCACTGCACCTATATGGAGATATGAAAATAATCCGATCATCGGCAGGGACCTGCTGCCTGACTCCAACAGCATATTCAATAGTGCTGTTATACCTTTTAAGGAAGGATTTGCGGGAGTTTTCCGCTGTGATAATACAAGCAGGAGCATGAACATACATGCTGGATTAAGCAGAGACGGCATCAAATGGGAAATTGACTGTGAGCCCATAAGTTTTGAAGGTGATGAAGATATAACAAGATACGAATACAGGTATGACCCGCGTGTCTGCTTTATCGAAGACAGGTATTATGTTACATGGTGCAACGGCTATCACGGGCCTACCATAGGGATGGCTTATACTTTTGATTTCAAGATATTTTACCAGATGGAAAATGCCTTCTTGCCGTTTAACCGCAACGGAGTGATATTTCCCAGGAAGATAAACGGGAATTATGCCATGCTCAGCAGGCCAAGTGATAACTCACATACGCCCTTTGGAGATATTTTTTACAGTGAATCTCCCGATTTATGCTATTGGGGCAGGCATAGACATGTATTGGGGACAATAAAAGGGAATATATCAGCCTGGCAGTCGACAAAAGTGGGTTCAGGTCCGGTGCCTGTTGAAACAGACGAAGGCTGGCTGCTTATTTACCATGGTGTACTGAACAGCTGCAATGGTTTTGTTTACAGTTTCGGGTCTGCAATACTTGATATTGATAATCCATGGATTGTAAAATACCGTTCACAGCCTTATTTGCTATCGCCCCAGAAGCCGTACGAATGTGTTGGCGATGTACCGAATGTGGTTTTTCCATGTGCAGCATTGACTGACGGAGCTACAGGAAGGATTGCAATTTATTATGGAGGGGCAGATACCGTAACAGCACTGGCATTTACAACAGTGGATGAGATTATTGAGTTTACAAAGAATAATTCACTGGAAATATAAACAATTGCTGCTTATAAGAATTTTTAAATTGTATTAGGTGTTGGACAGGCTGCATTTTCATATTTGACAGTAAATAAGAGTCAAAATTTCTAGTATGGAGTATTTATATCTGCTATACTAGATTGTAAAGAAAATGATGGAAGTAATTTGTTTTTGTACAGTTGATTTTATTAAAAGAAGTTTAAAGGAGAATTGAAGTGGTTTCAATTAAAGATATTGCAGAAAAAGTTGGGGTTTCCAGGAATACGGTGTCAAAGGTTTTTAACAATAAAAGTGGTGTCTCAGAGCATATACGGATGGCTGTCATTAATTCTGCCATAGAATTGGGCTATTCAAAGCTTCCGTCAAGTGCTTATAAAAAATCCAGTGAGAACAGCCAAAACATGAATATTTCATTGATTGTTACAAATCCTGATTTTTCAAATTTCTGGACAAGAATAATCAATAGCATTTCCCACGAGCTTCATATCAACAATAACAACCTTGTATATAATTTCATTATGGAAGAAAACAACAACGAATTCAAAATTCCATCTATTATAAGTAATGGCGGGGCTTCTGGGTTAATTGTCTTTAATGTCTACAATGAAAAAATCATAAACGTCCTGGCAGGAACCGGATTGCCTATTGTATATTATGATGTGCCTGTAAATACGAATCCGATTGACGCAGGCGGGGATATTATCCTTCTTGAAGGATGTCACAGTATTATGAAACTGACAAACCATATAATTTCGCAGAATGTAAGCAAACTGGGCTTTATTGGAGATATAACCTATTGCAGGACAATTTATGACAGGTGGGCAGGATTTAAGGAAGCACTCAGAAGGAATAACATAGAACTTAACAAAGACTGGTGCCTTACAAGGGGCTTAACACATAATTTTTATGACAATGGTGAAGTGGAGAGGGCTATTGACGGCTTGAAAGAGCTTCCTGAAGCTTTTGTCTGTGCAAATGATGTGATAGGCTATATTACAGTGAAGCATTTGAAGGCAAAAGGGTTTACAGTACCAGATGACATCATTGTCAGCGGATATGATAATATCAAGCATTCCGTTACCAAAAGCAGATTTCTTTCAACAGTGGATGTTGATAATGAATATATAGGAAAAAGGCTTGTTGATCAGCTTTTAAGAAGAATAAGTTCAAAAGGCAGCTTTTATCCCTACGAGGTTATTCAGCTGTCAACAGATATTATTTTAAGAGAATCCACCATGAAAGTCATACAGAGCTAAAGTGTCAAGGGAAGGTTCTTTTGACACCCATGCTCGCCTTACCATTTCCCTATTTAATTCAAGCACTAATGCAATTTTTCCTTTTGATAAATTTGATTTTTAAGACAAATTTTTAATTAATTCATCATGTGATCTGGTTGAATGCATTTTTGAAATGTCCATGTTTTTCCTTTTGTAAACATGGTATATAAGGCTTTAAAGTATTGCGGACACATGTCTGCATGTGTCCGCAACAAATACAATAAAATGAGCTTTTTCCTATTTTTCCTTACTGTGCTTCCAAAACAACATCGTCAAAATATACCGAGCCATTTTGCTGCTTCCAAACTTGCAGGTATATGGTGGCTTCGGTATTCGCACTCCCTGTTGTAAACTGGATTTGTACAGGTTGAGTGCCATAATCATTCCCGGTTTTCCCCTGTTCTACAACCGGACCGCCATGGCTTTCCGTACCAATATATCCATATATACCGGCATCGGTTTTTATCCATATGCTGGCCAGGTACGTTGTATCGGGCTGCAGGCCGCTGATTACTTGCTCCGCCCTGGATATGGTAATATCATCGGCTGTCAATTTCAAAGCATGACTGCCGCTATGTGCGTTGGCGTCATCTATACTTGCCATGCCGGAAGTTGTCCACCCGGTAATCAGTGTTGGGCTGTCTTCAAATCCAGGATTATTTACCGTGATGGTTGGAGATGGAGCAGGTGTTGGTGAAGGGGTGGCTGATGGTGTTGGTGTGGGCGTTACCGTTGGTGTTGGAGCAGGAGAAGGGGTTACCAGCGGTGTGGGTGTTGGAACGGGTGAAGGTGATTGACCGGAAGCTACAGGGAACTCACATACTTCCGCCCACCCTGCGGCAGGAAAGGATTCAAAGGCATACATATCACCCGGTTGGTTAAAAGGCGTTATTTTTACATAGTCAATAACCAGTTGCTGCGTATCAAATTTGGGGATTCCCGCCCAGTCTTTGGGGAACCAGGCAGCCAGCCAGAATCTTCCTCCTATGGTTGGAACGTCTTCATATTCAGTTTCTATAAGAACATCATCCACATGAAATTCTACACGTCTCGCCTCTCCCATCGCCCCTGTATGCCAGTCAAATCTAAAGGTATGATATTGACCGTCATTTAGATAATCATTTAACAGGATATAATTTGTTGTATATTCAATCTCACTTTCTCCTGTCCATGTATTGCATAATGCATAGTTATAGTCCATATCTATTTTTTCGGCTCCGGGTCTGCCCGGCAGTTCAATATCAATTTCGTGATTGGTGGCATAATAATCATCCGATATGGTCCTGCCCTCAGCATAAGCCAAGTCGTACTCAGGGCTGCCAGGATAATATTCTACGTAGTGAAATGTCCAAAATGCAGAACACACCCCCAGGCTGTCAGGAAGCTTTGCCCTTACTTCATAGCTTCCCGAAGCAAAATAATCACGTGTAGCAATGGCCGCACCTACTCTCTTGCCATCTGCCCTTTCCTGCAAAATATCCTTGTTATCTGCATTGCGTTCAACACCTGGCACAGGGCCGGTGTAGTTATTACCATGGGCTTCAAGCTTCAATGTGCCATTGGATACCGACACATTCTGGGGCACAACCCCGCCATTATAGTAATTTCCACTTGCATCACGGCCGCCCCAGTTTTTATAGCCCACAAGCCATTTGCTCCTATCAAGGGAAGTCCCGTCAAAATTCTCTTCAAACACCGATATTTCATAAGCATTTGTTTTAGGTGGAGTCAAAATGTACACAAAACTAATCATACAAATGATAACAACAATCGCTGAATATTTCATATAATACCTTAATTTACACATATTTTATATGCCTCCTATGCATAATCATAACCATTTCAAATCAGGCAAAGGGATTCCCCACCTGAATTGAAACGATCTTTTTTCACAAGTTTGAGTTTATTCAATACCGAGCTCTTTTGCTTTTAAATTTACTTCTTCAATCATTTTATCAAGGCCTTTTGCTTTGTAGCTCTCAATAATTTGTTCCCATGCTTCCTCGGTACTCTTTTTGGATAGAAGCACATTCAACAGGTCATCATGGTCAAAAACTGTAAACTTATCCTTTGTCGGTGTTGACATATATGTAAGCCTGATGTCAAATTCCGGTGTCACTGTGTTTTGTTTCACCCAGTCAATATATTCTACTCCTGCTTTTCTAACATCAGGATCAGCTATTGCCGGGTTGTTCATATCATAGTTGTCTGTAAGGTTCCATTCTGCCAATGTTTGAAAAAGTCCCAATGACGGGTATTTGTCATATAAAGGTTCTGTTTCAATAATTTCAATGGTTTCTCCGCTTTTGCCATAGTCAGCATCCTTTATACCATACCATACAAGCTCCCTCCCCTCTTTTGAAACAAGAAAATCATACAGTGAGAGTATCCTGTCCATTTTTTGTTCACTGATTTTTCCTGAAAAATAGCTTTCCGACCAATATGTTTTAAATACAGGATGATATCTTTTGCCATCAACAGATTTTAAGGGCTTTAATACCTTTACACTGTCCATAAATTGATTGTCTGGATAAATCTTACTCCATCTTTCTTTTAGTATTTTTTTATAAGAATTTAAAAATCCACCCGCGTGCAAGATTGCAACTGCTTTTCCTGAAGCAAATTTGTCATACCCCTGGTCTCCTTTTATAAGACCGATATCGGGATCAATAAGTCCTTGTTTATTCATATCCTTCATATTGTTCAGAGCAGAAAGGGCACCCTTGGAAAATACGGCGGGAATGAACTTACCGTCTTCCTTTATCCATTTAAAATCGTTTCCGCTTCCATCGCTTGTCGCCGCAGGATTTGAATATAGCCAGAAAAATCCGCCAATCAGCTTGACATTACCTGCTGTTAACCCCACCGGTTGGGTCCCTTCAGGATTCTTTTCCATTACAGCTTTGAGCAATGCACTGAATTCTTCCCATGTTTCGGGTTCTTTTTCAATTCCGGCTGCTTTTGCCCAATCCCATCGATAGGCTATCACTCTGTCCAAAGAATTATATTTTAATGATTCCCAGGTTTTCCGCGGTATGGCAAACAGCTTGCCGTTTTCTTTGAGTCCCATAATATCGTCAGTATTAAGATACTCTTTCAGGTACGGATACTTGCTTAAATCTTCAGGAAGTGCTTTTACAATCCCCTGGGTTACCCATTTACGGTAATACTGTGAACCGACGGCATCAATTGAGAAAATATCAGGAAGCTGATTTGATGCTGCCCACATCTGTATCTTCTGTGCATAGTCATCCCAGGTAATCCCTAACGGTTTAATTGAAATATTAAATTTCTCTGTAATCATTTTGTAAATTTCATCATTTTCCGTATCAGACAGTGATGACTCTATGTCCCATACTGCAATAGACAGCTCCATTGCTTCAGCAAATGGGTTTTCCTTGCTCTTTTCCCCTTCTTTTTCATTTAGATTGGACGTTTGCTCATGCCCATCTTCAGTAGCTCTTTTATTTCCACCACATCCAACAATAGCAACAAGGATGAATAACAGCAAAAGTGATGAAACCAAGCCTTTGATTTTACCCATAAAAATCCCTCCATTTTTTTATTTTAATTAACAGTACTGTTCATTTTTTCACTCTTTTAAAGCTCCCACCAATATACCTTTTACAAAATGTTTTTGCAAATATGGATATACCAGCAGTATGGGTATACTGCTCACTACAACGGCCGCCATTTGAATACCCTTTAAATAAGTGGTTTTATTCCTGTCACGTAAAGCTTCTGCCATGGTACTAAACTGGTTACTGAAATTAATCAGGATTTCCCTTAAAAATATTTGTAAAGGGGCCTTTTTGGATTCATTGATAAACATTAATGCATTCCACCATTCATTCCACCTGTCAACGGAGTAGAAAAGTGCAAAGGTCGCAATAAAGGGAGCAGAGGTAGGTATAATGATCCTGATAAGAATAAATATATCATTGGCACCATCGATCCTGGCGGATTCTTCCAGGCTTGCAGGAATGGTTGTAAAATAGTTTTTCATGATAATTAGGTAAAAGGTATTGATGGCCGGTGGTATCACCATACATAATACATTATTAATAAGCCCTGCATTTTTCACAACAAGATAATAAGGAATAAGCCCGCCGTTAAAGAACATGGTAAACAAGATTGCAGCCAGCAGGAAATTGCGTCCCGGCATATTTTTCTTAGACAGTGCATATGCTCCCAGGACAGATAAAAGCATACTCAGGCACACACCTGAAACAGTTACGAAAATGGATACAAGCATGGCATTGACAAACTTGGGCTCCATGACAATCTGCTTATATGAAGTTAAGTCAAACGACAATGGAATAATATAAACCGGTTGTTTTACAATGACTTCAATTTTTGCCAGTGACACTATGAACACATTATAAAAAGGAAAAATTGCTATTACGGATAATAAACCCAGCAATATGATATTCAATATGCTGAATAATTTACCCTCATTCTTTAATGTTTTGCTGTTAATCATCATTCCACCCCGGATTTCTAATTAAAATATACCCTGTTCACCCAATTTTCGGACAGTGTAATTTGCTGTAATAAGAAGCAGTAAGTTAATTACAGATTTGACAAGACCAACAGCTGTCATATATCCAAAATCTGATCCAATGGTAAATGTTGTACGAAAAATAAATGTATCAATGGTATCTGCTACATCATATACCGAAGAATTATAAAGGTTAAATATCTGGTCAAAGCCTGACCCGATATTTAACATCAAACCAATCTGCAGTATCAATAATATTGCTGCTGTACCCCTGATACATGGCCATGTAATGTGCATTATTTTCTGAAATCTACCGGCACCGTCTATTGAAGCAGCTTCCAACAGCTCAGGATTGATATTGGCTAACGCAGCAAGGTAAATAATTGAATCCCATCCCATTTGTTTCCATATATGAGTGGTATATATAACCGTTCTAAACTGGGAAGAGGTTACCAAAGGAGAAACTGCATCTCCCCCAAATACGCTTATAATCTGATTAACAATACCATCTTTTGATAGTATGCTGATAATAATACCCGACATCACCACCCATGAAATGAAGTGGGGAAATGTAAATATCGTCTGGTATACTTTTTTAAGTCTTCTCCTGGTCATTTCATTAAGCAAAATAGATAGAATGATTGGGACGGGAAAATGAATAAGCAGTTTGCAAAAGCTTATGATGAGTGTATTTTTAAAAGCAGAAATAAATCCCGGATCTTTCACCATATCCAAAAAATTTTGAAAACCAATCCATGGACTGCCAATGATGCCTTCATTGTAATTAAAAGATTTAAAGGCTAATGTGATACCATACATGGGAGTATATGAAAAGACAAAATACCAGATGACTACCGGTAAAAGCATGAGATAAAAATACCTGTAGAAAAAAATTTTCCCGGCAATGGAAGAATCCTTTAAACTAGTTTTAAATACAGGAATCCTGCTTGTTTTCATTGTCTTTTCCCCTCTGGGCAATAGAGTCAATTTTACTTACAAAATGATTATATCCCCTAATCCAATAAGAGAAAATAGACATATCATATCTCTTTTATGTAATATACTTTTATAATTGCTCAAAAGCATTGCAATGCGTTTATGCTGTTTGGAATATTTCATATTCCAAACAACATAAGTACATATTTTTATTTTTTCATATCTATTCTATATCTGCTTGGAGTTTTTGAAGTATTTTTTTTAAATATTTTAGCAAAATAAAAATAATCATTATATCCCACTTTTTCACTGATTTCCTGGATGGACAAATCAGTTCTCGTTAAAAGGGAACGTGCATATTCCATACGTAACTTCATGATGTATCCGGTAAGGTTTAATCCCATTTCCCTTTTAAACAACTGGCTTATGTAATTAGGACTAATATGGTATTTGTCTGCTAAATACTGGACAGATATATCCTTGTAAAAGTTTTCATTGATAAATACAAGTATGTTCTTCAAAGACTTGTTTTCGGTTTTCGCCAATACACCTTCCGGCTGGACACCTATTTCTTTAATCACTATTTTTTTCAAGTCATGCATTAATTCATTAACATCTTTAAATCTTACAATCAGCTGCTCATAGTGGCAGGTGCTGCTATCCTGCAGGTTACTTAAGAATTGACCGCAGCAAAAAGAATTTATTACATTGTATACATGATATACTTGTTTCATATTACAGCCATCCGTTAGTATCCCAACCATTTGGTTAAAGCACTTATCTACAGAAACCATGTCCTTTTTGCTCACTGCTCTATTGAGGTTTTTAAGACATTCATTCATTATAGACGGATCTTTATCATAAAGGCCATAGACCCCTTTCTGCCCCGATACAAAAAATTGGTATGCTGCTATGTCTGCTTCATTCAAAGCCTTTGCAATGTCAAAAACATTTCTCACAGGATTGGATATTCCAATGCTTTTTATCTCTTCGCATAATTGCTTTTCCAGATATTTTTTCATTTCCAAAATGCTGCCGTGAACAAAGTATGCTCTTTTGAATGTACCTGTCTTAAAACTGATATTTACCATACCCTCGGATAAATCCAAGCCTCTCGTTCCGATCACTACAATGGCTATGATATTCTGTCCGGGTTCTATTCCGTACCTGCCAAGGACAAGATTCACCTTTCCAATGCTTTCCCCGTCATTTCGTTCTAATAATTCCAATAAGTCATATAGTTCAATTTTCTCCGGTATTACAAGCACTTTTTTGGCCTCTTTCAATAATGTGATAATCTCACTTTCGTCAAAAGGCTTTAAACAATACCCCAAAGCTTTATAATTCAACGCTTTTTGTGCATATGCAAATTCGGCATAACCACTTAGAACAATAAACTGGATACATGAATAAGACTCCTTTATTTTTTTTATGAGCTCCAACCCATTCATTCCCGGCATTCTAATATCAACAAATACTAAGTCCGGCATAGTTTTTATGATTTTTTCATATCCTTCTACCCCGTTATATGCTGTCTCCACAACTTCAAAACCATATTCCTCCCAATGAATACATCCTTTTAGACTTTCAACCACCCAGCTTTCATCATCAACAATCATCACTTTATACATTGAACCCTCTCCTATAACCATTCCATCCGCAGGCGTTACAAACCGCTTGCAGGAAGAGTTATTATTACTTCCGTCCCTTCATGGCATATACTTTTTATTTCAATTCCATATTGGCTTCCATAAATAAGCTTTAACCTGTTATTCACATTCAATATTCCTATCCGGCCCTTTGCATCAAATTTTTTAGCAGGATATTTTGATTCAAGCTGATGTAATATTGCATTGAATGTTTCCTTATTCATTCCTATACCATCGTCTCGTATACATATGACAAGCTCTTTTTTTTGATTGATTTTTCCTGAAATATACAGATTCCCTTTTTCCAGCTTCAGTTCCAACCCATGATAAATACTATTCTCAATGATAGGCTGCAATATCATCTTTGGTACTTTGCATTTCAACGCTTCTTGAGAGAAATCATATTCCACCGCAAACCTGTCACAAAACCTGATTTTTTGAATTTTGATATAAGCGCGGGCAATTTCCACTTCTGTCATAAATAAAACTTCATCTTCACCTATAATACTGTATTTAAAGATTCTGCCTAACGCATTGGTCATCTCTTTTATTTCGTTTACTCCCCTAACGGTAGCAATTCCTTTTATGGTCTCAAGTGTATTGTATAGAAAGTGGGGGTTAATTTGACTTCTTAAAAAGGCCAGCTCAGATTGATGCTTTTCCAGCTCGGATTGATAAAGGCTTGTAGTCGTTTCAAAAAGCCTGGTTGTCAAACGGTGTACCTCATCCAGCATATTATTAAACTCATTTGCCATCACCATGATTTCTTCATACCCTTCAAGCATGATTCTTTTTTTCAGGTTTTTCAAATCTCCGGATTTCACTTTGTCCATGAAAATCATAAATTTTTTTAAAGGATTTAAGATATTGTTGATGATAATTGTAAATGGCATAGACAGCGCCATAATAGCACCTATAAAAATGATGAGAATAATTGAACGCACTTCTACAAGCTCTGAAGTAAGAAGGTCTTTAGTGATAATACTGACAACCTTTCCTTTTAAATCAGGCAAAATGCCCACCTGTATATAATTGATTACACCGTCTGCCTTCTCTTCATAAAAACCTTCCTTATAGTCCATTACACTGTTGACTATATTTTTGTTGTCACCCGTATACAGGTGATCATTAGTCGAAAAAATATGGTTACTCCTGTCAAGCAGGTAAACCTTCATGTCATTAAGCCTATTTTTTTTCATGGTGGTTGGGCTTATGGCTTGTGAATCTATCAATATACAAAAATAACCAATTTTTTCGCCCACTTTTCTATTCCTGTCTATGGAGTAAATCTCTAATCCCACAAAAAAGCAATGATACTCATATGATGCTACCATTACTTCAATTACCTCTGAAAAATATGCATTGTCTTTATCCTTAAAAAGCTCTTTCACTGAATCTACATAGCTTACACTTCCTTTTAAGGAAGAAAAAGACCCATTATTGCCAAGGAGAACAATATCAACAATACCATCTCTCAGAATGGTAATATTGTTTAGAAGACTCCCGATTTTTTTATCCATCTCATATTTTTTTAAAGGATCGGTTTCTAAAAGAAAGTCCTGTATGGTTGTGGTATATGCAAGTCCTGTAATGATGCTTTTTATACTGTCACAGTAATCCGACACATGCTGCACCAACTGCTTCACCGTTTCATCGGTATATTCAAGATTCTTTTTAGTAATGATTAAAGAATTTTGAAAAAAATATACGAAGAATATAAACATTATAACAATTACGGTAGACAAAGCAAGTATTAAAAGCTGATACCTGATGGATATCTTTTTGAAGAAACCCATATGCTCCTCCATGACAAATATTAAATTCATTGTACCATGAACGTTACGATATGTAAATATAACAACATTTATAGTTTCTGTCAAGCAATTGACGGCAATTTTTTTGTAAATCAAAATCATCTCTTATTTTCTTGCTGTAATTCAAAGTGTTTCTAAGGTTTCCACTAATA
>JANQLN010000091.1 GCA_028280575.1 Clostridia bacterium | reverse complement strand
TAATTCGGCCATCAATTTTACTATGCTTTCCATTTTTATCGCCCTATAAAATTATATCATAAATACAAAAATATGCAACTTAAGTTAGTGCATATTGGGACTTGTCCTCACTACTTTCCTTTGCACCACGAGCTGTTTTACCGTCAATTGCGACTATATCGCCTCTACTGCGTCTGGCAATTTCCTGAACCCAAAGAATGAAGCATTTTTCAAATTGTTTAGGGTCTATCATACGAAAAACCCTTCTAAATGTATGTATAGAAGGAATGCCATTTGGCAGTTCACAATACTTCTTAAACCACTCCATTCGACTTTCAGCAAACATGATTACAAATTCCCAGTCATCTGCACCAGCTATGAATCCTGCTACTGCAATGAATAGTATATCCATGAGTTTATGTAGAACTTTCCCTTGTTGTCTCATATCTTTAATTATTGAAAAATAGCTATGAAAACTTGTCATTTGTATTATACCCCATTTATGTTATTTATACTCTTATTATACTATATTTTATATTAAATTGCAATAAAAAAATAGCCGGAAACTCAGTTTTTTCAGTGGTTCTCAACTATTTTTATTATATATATCTTGCAAATATTTACTTCGTGATTTCACCCTGGACCATTTTGGCATTACCGATGTTTACCTCTCCCAGTTTTTCAAGGAGCAGACAGGAGAGAATTTTTCCAATTACCTGTTGGGAATACGCCTTCGGCAAGCCAATAGGCTCCTTGCCCACAGCAATGTTTCAGTTGACGAGGTAGCCAGCAAAACAGGTTATAACAGCTCCAACACCTTTAGAAGAGCCTACAAGAGATTTTACGGCATCAGTCCCTCCGATTACAGAAAAAGGATTTCGAAACCTTTGGCTTGAGTTTGTCTCTATGTAAGAGCAATTTGCTTATGTTATGATTTTCTTAATTTGTTCATGGTGGTTTAAAAAATGAAGGGGGTTATTTTTTTAATAAATTCCCTCTTCATTATTATTGCCTGTTTTATATTCTTAAATAAATCCCTTTAAATAATTATTGGTTGTTTACTTTTAACTTATGGGTGTGTTACATTAAAAATGCACTGTTGTACACTAGCTTTGACTTAAGGGGGAATTAGAGATGGAATCCGGCAGATCGCATGCACAGGAAGATGCACAAATAAAAATCCGGTATGGAAGAAACAGCGCCATAAGAAAAATGCTGCGGCATTGGCAATTGTATTTTGTTATTCTTCTTCCATTAACCTATATTATTATATTCCAGTACATGCCCATGTACGGAGTGCAGATTGCATTCAAGGACTATATGGTAACCAAGGGCTTTTCAGGAAGTCCCTGGGTAGGCTTTAAGCATTTTCAGATATTCATGGAATCATACCAGTTCCAAAGACTGGTTACCAATACCATAGGAATTAGCTTCTATTCCCTTGTTGCTGGCTTTCCCATCCCGATTATCTTAGCGCTGTCATTAAATTCTTCGCTGAATGCCAGGTTTAAGAAAACAGTGCAGATGATTACATATGCTCCCCATTTTATATCCATGGTGGTGATGGTGTCGATTATTATGCAGCTATTGGCTCCCCGGGCGGGCCTGGTGAACAATATCATGGGTCTTTTTGGAATGGATCAGGTTAACTTCATGGGAAATGCCAGGTATTTTAAATCTATCTATGTATGGTCCGGCATTTGGCAGAGTATGGGATATGCTTCTATTATTTATATTGCAGCATTATCAGGAATAAATCAGTCGTTATATGAAGCAGCTATAGTTGACGGGGCTACCAGGCTGCAGCGGATATTGCATATTGATATACCCGGTATCATGCCAACTGCCACCATTATGCTCATTCTCAGCATGGGACAGATTATGAACGTAGGTTTTGAGAAAATATACCTGATGCAAAACCCTATGAATATGTCCGCATCGGATGTAATTGCAACCTATGTATACAGATTGGGCTTATTAGGGGCACAATACAGTTTTTCTGCTGCGGTGGGGCTTTTTAACTCGGTTATTAATTTAATCCTGCTGGTGAGTGTAAACCAGTTTGCTCGAAAATACAGTGAAGCAAGTCTGTGGTAAGGGGGAATTTGTAAAGTGGATAAGGGAAAAACAATTCGCTATTCCAAAAGTGACAGAGTTTTTACATATTTGAACAGGGTTTTTTTGACATTCATCCTTATAATTGTAGGATATCCGTTGATTTATATTATAAGTGCTTCCTTCAGTTCCACCGAGGCCGTTATGTCGGGCAAGGTGTGGTTTCTTCCTGTGGAACCTACCCTATTAGGGTATGAAGCGGTTTTTAATAACTCCTCCATCATAAAGGGCTATGCAAATTCCTTTTATTATACCGTACTGGGAACTGCCATTAATGTTATGATGACCATACTGGGGGCTTATCCCCTGGCCAGAAAGAATTTTTACGGCAAGAATCTTTTTATGGGAATTTTTACATTCACCATGCTCTTTTCAGGGGGATTGATTCCCAGTTATCTGCTTGTCAGGAATTTGGGATTGATTGATACCCGTTGGGCCATGGTCATTCCCAATGCTATGGGTGTATGGAATGTTATTATTGCCAGGACTTTTTTGGCCACAACCATTCCCGAGGATTTTTATGAAGCGGGGGAGCTGGACGGCTGTAGTGATATAGGTTTTATTTGGAAAATTACAATTCCCCTGTCGGGTCCCATTATTGCCGTATTGACCTTGTTCTATGCGGTGGGCCATTGGAATTCGTATTTTCAAGCCCTGATCTATTTAAAGGACGCCAAGCTGTTTCCATTGCAAATTATACTGAGAAACATTCTTATACAAAATGAAGTTTCCGGAGAAATGATGAGGGATATCAGTGAGATGCAAAGGCGGCAGGGTATTGCGGAGCTGCTCAAATATTCTCTCATTGTAGTTGCAAGCATCCCTGTACTTGTTATTTATCCCTTTGTACAGAAATATTTTGTAAAAGGAGTTATGATTGGGGGCTTAAAGGGTTAGCCTGAGAAGCATTGCAGTTTAGTTAATACACTATATTTTAAGCATAAAGTGTTGTTCCTGTGACAGCAAACTGACATTAAAGCATTCGGGAGGTGGTTTAAAAAGATAATGTCAAATTTAGGTAATTTATAAAACATCCGTACAAATTGATTACGGAACAAAAAATTGGAGGAATGAATATGAAAAAAAGTTTAATTATCATTTGCATCCTTGTGTGCCTGGCTTTACTTGTTACAGGCTGCGGAAACCGCGGTAATTCCAATGCGGACAACGGGCAGGGCCTTACCGGTTCAAACAATGAGAATAAAAGGGACGGCGGTCAGGAAGGTGATTCCATTGTAAATGAACCCGGCACCTATCCGCTGGTAAAGGAAAAAATTACAATTACGGCTTTTGTACCAAAAAAGACCTATATTACCAATATTGCGGAAGGTAATGATTTTACCCAGTGGTTTGAGGAAAAGACCAATGTCCGTATTGAATGGGAACTCGCCCCTGCCGACGCGCTGGGTGAAAAGAAAAGCCTCATGCTGGCAAGCGGTGACTATACTGATATCATCTACGGGGGCCTCACAAAAGAAGAGGAGATGATGTATCCCCAGGGAGTACTGCTGCCGCTCAACCGCCTGATAGAAGAAAACTGCGTCAATTTTAAAGAGGTTCTGGACAAGTATCCGCTCATGGAGGGTGCCATCACAACCACTGACGGGAATATATATTCACTTCCCGCCATAAATGAATGCTACCACTGCATGCACTCAATGAGGGCCTGGATCAACCAGAAATGGCTGAATAAGCTTGGCCTGGAGATGCCCTCCACCACCGATGAATATTACAAGGTTTTAAAGGCCTTCAAAGAGGATGATCCAAATGGAAACGGCAAAGCGGATGAAATCCCTTTGAGCGGAGCCAACGGGGGATGGCACCTTAATGTTGCCAATTTCTTTATCAACTCCTTTATTTACAATGACGGGGACCGCAGGTTTATTTTCAAGGACGGAAAGCTTGATATAAATGCCGACAAGCCTCAATTTAGAGAGGCTTTAAGATACTTGCACAGGCTCTATAGCGAAGGGTTAATGGATCAAGTTGCTTTGACACAGGATAGAAACCAGCTTATACAATTGGGGACCAACGCAGAAGTAAATATTCTGGGTTCAGCTACCTCTGCTCTCTGGTGGAACTTCTCGGATAAGGATTCCCTGGAGAACCCGCGAAACCGTGAATATGTTGCATTGTCTCCATTAAAAGGTCCCGAGGGGGTGCAATATGCAGCCAGCTTCCCCTTTGGATTCAGCACGGGAGCATTTGCCATTACTTCTGTTTGTGAATATCCTGAAGTAGCAATAAGATTGGCAGATTTCATGTACACCTATGAAGGTACATTAACGGCCAGAAATGGCTTGGAAAACATTTCATGGAGATGGGCTGAAGACAAAGAGAAAGGTATTAACGGTAAACCGGCAATATGGGTACAACTGCAAGATATATCTGTTACCGAGCATAATAGAAACTGGGGAATAATGGGTACCAGCTATGCAACCAATGAGTTCCGGCTGGGTCAGGCTGTGGAAGGAAATAATCCCTGGAACACAGAATATCGTCTTTATGTGGAAAGCAAAAACAAATATTCTGCGTATGTTCCACCAATTGAAGAAATCTTTCCGCCTGTTTATATCACACCCGAAGAGGTTAGCGAATATGCACGGCTGGGGACCCAGCTAAAAGACTATATTGATGAATCTGTAGCCAGGTTTATCTCCGGTGATTTGAGCCTGGAAAGCGATTGGGACAGCTATGTCAAGGAATTTGACAGGCTTGAGCTAAAAAAGTTCCTCGAAATGAATATAAAAGCATATGAAGCCCAATATAAATAGCATCATTTAAATATTATATATCAATTGGTACAAAAAATTTCGTTCATCCATTCCCATGGGGGATTACAAGTTGATTGAATTTTTTGAAGGGATTATTCACTTTTTCTTTTTATCAATTGATGGTATAATAATAATGAAATATCTGGAATAAAAGAAGTCGTTTGCTGCTTCTTCAGCAGCGGAATGGAGGATGATATGCAAGAATTCCCAATAGCAAAACCCAGTATGGCCCAATTTAAATGGCAGGATATGGAGATGGGTATGTTTTGCCATTTTGGAATGAACACATTTTGCAGCCAGGAGTGGGGTGAAGGAACGGATTCTCCGCAAAACTTCAATCCTTCTTCACTAGATGCAAGACAGTGGGCAGGTATTGCAAGGCAGGCAGGTTTTAAATATCTTATACTCACCGCAAAGCACCATGACGGTTTTTGCCTGTGGCCCACAAAAACCACGGAATACTCGGTGAAGTCAAGCCCATGGAAGGAAGGACAGGGGGATGTGGTAAAGGAATGTGCACAGGCCTGCCGTGAAGAAGGAATTGGGTTTGGCTTATATCTGTCCCCATGGGACCGGCACGAGTCCTGTTACCCAGATAAAGAAACATATGATGATTTTTATGCGGAGCAGCTCACCGAACTGCTTACCGGCTACGGTCCCCTGGTTGAAATCTGGTTTGACGGTGCAGGCTCTGAAGGCCGCGAATACGATTGGCCCAGAATTATCGGACTGGTTAAAAAACACCATCCTGACGCTATGATTTTCAACATGGGTGCTCCAACCATCCGCTGGGTGGGAAATGAAGAAGGACTTGCCCCCTATCCCTGCTGGAATAGGGCCTCAGAAGCGCGTATCAGCATGTTTACCGAAACCATGATTACATGGCTGCCCGAAACACCCCAATGGCTGCCTGCGGAATGTGATGTCCCCATCCGCAAACACCACTGGTTCTGGCATCCGGATGATGAGGGGAGTTTGCTTACCTTAGACGAGCTTATGCACATCTACTATCATTCGGTAGGCCGCGGAGCCAATTTGCTTTTAAATTTGGCTCCTGACAATAGGGGATTAATCCCGGAAGCAGATAAAAAAAGAGTGCTTGGGTTTGGAGATGAAATAAGGCGGCGGTTTTCCAAACCGATTGCCAGGACCGAAGGACGGGGAAATGAAATTCTCCTGACCTTTTCTACTCCTCAAACCCTGAATCATTCGGTTATAATGGAGGATATCCTGCATGGTGAAAGAATACAGGAGTATACATTGGAAATAAACCAAAATGGCCGTTGGATTCAATTGGTGCATGGAAGCGCCATTGGCCACAAAAAAATTGACTGCTTTGAAAGGCTTGAAACAAGCCAGGTCAGGCTGAATATTCTAAAGGCAGAGGATGTGCCCCTGATTAGAAGCTTTATGTGCTTTGATGTGATATAAGAATCCGTTTTAAAAAAGCCATAAGCCAAATGGCTTATGGCTTTTTAGCCGATTTTTTACCAATGATTCCTGCATCTTATTGAAGCTGTTCCGATATTAAAGACTGATATAACTCATAATTATGCAATATGAAGATACACATAGCGTATTCTACTCTACTCTTTAACCCCGCCCAATGTCAGCCCTTTAACAAAATATTTTTGTAAAAACGGGTAAAAGCATACGATAGGTAACGTAACAATTACTGTCATCGTTGCCTGTACTGCCAGCGGAGTCAACTGATTTGAGCTCCTGTTTCCCTGGAGCCTTGCCCTGCTGTTTCCAAGGTTTTGCATTGATGAAGCCAGCTTTTTCATTAATTCATACTGCAGTGTGCTGAGCTCTTTTTTTGATGGAGCATACAGGAAAGTATCAAACCAGGAGTTCCACTGGGCAACTGCAACGAACAAGGCAACTGTTGCAATTACCGGCATTGCAAGGGGCGCAATTATTTTAAATAATACCGTAAATTCACCCGCACCGTCAATTCTTGCTGATTCTCGCAAACTATCGGGCAAATCCTGTATATATGTTCTTACGATAAATATGTAGAAGGGAACCAGCATTTGCGGCAAAATGTATACAGGGAATTTATTAATGAGTCCCAGCTTTTGAATAACAATATATTCAGGTATTATACCTCCAAACATATACATGGTCATCACAATTGTAACAATAAAAAATTTTTTAAGGAAAAGGTCATTTTTACTTAGTATATAAGCTAATATAAGGGTACAAAATACTGAAGTAACAGTACCTGTTACGGTACGCAGGATTGATATTAAAGCTGCATGGTACAATTGACCGTCGGATAAATCCATAACCTGTTTATAGTTTTGAGTAGTGAAAATTCTGGGAAAGATAGTTATCCCGCCTCGGTACGTATCCATCGGGTCGTTCAGCGAAATAGCCAGTATATTAATAAACGGATACAGAGAAGCAATTATGGTAATACCAAGTATAATATATACTATAATATCCACTATGGTATCTTCATTTGTCCTGGTCAAGCTCTTAACCTTTTTCAGCATATGTCTGCACAATCTCCTTTCATATCAAAAAATGCATTGATTATTAATCCCTTTAAATGAGCGCCCTCTGTCCAAGCTTTTTGGCTATGGCATTTGCCGTAAATACAAGGATGACGCTTACCAAAGACTTAAATATCCCGGCAGATGCCGCAAAAGAAAACCTGAACAGCTTCATTCCAAGACGCAGCGTATATAGGTCAATAGTTTCCGCAACCTTTATGACCATAGGATTATCCAGGAGCATTACCTGTTCGACAAGTGTAAATGTTCCAAGCAGCAATCCGATATTTAAAATAATCATGAGAATTATGGTCGGCATCATTCCGGGCAATGTTATATGCCATATCCTCCTTAGCCTTCCCGCACCATCTACAATAGAAGCTTCATACTGGTTTATATCTATTGCGCTTATTGCAGCCAGGTATATAATAGCATTCCAGCCTACTTCCTTCCACATATCCGACAGGGCAATAATCAGCCAAAAGTATTTTTCCTCACCCAGCCAGAGTACCGGCTCTTTCAAAAAACCCAAAGACGTGAAAAAAATATTTACTATTCCGTCCCTCTCCAGTGAAGTAGTAACTATAGTTGCCGCCACAACCCATGACACAAAGTGCGGCAGATATGAAACGGTCTGGGTAAAGCGCTTAAATGCAGCATTTTTAACCTCATTCAGGAGTATGGCAAGACCAATTGATGAAATAAATCCGAATATTAATCGTATTATACTCATACCTATGGTATTTCTAATAGCTCTAAAGAAATCCGGGTCTCCAAAAAGTTCGTTAAAATGCTTTAGTCCTACCCATTCCGAGCCGGTAAAACCCAGGTGCGGCTTGTAATTCTGAAATGCCATCACCCATCCGGCAATGGGCAAATATCTAAATACAATGAAATATATCATAAAAACCAGCATTAAAAGAAGCAGAAGCTTCTGCTCGGATATTTTTTTTAAAATAACATTTTTTTCTGTAAGCTTAATTTTATTTCCTGCCATTTTTGCCCTCTTTTCCGCTCTATTAATATTTTATTATATATCCGTATTAATAATAAAAAACCCTATAAATTTAAGTTGTTTCATGGTAAACTTAACAGGTTAAAAAAGCTGCAGGCAATGCCTGCAGCTTTTTTTAAAGCGGATGCTATTCACCCCACCAGTCTTTTACCCTCTGCCTGATTCCTTCCGTCACGAATTCTTCATAAATATCCATACCGATTCCGTCTACCTCTTTAACATATTCATTCCAGTATTCGTCATATTTATCCTCTGGAGCCGTAATCAGCCTTGGCAGATGATACCTCTGGACCTCTCTTAATTTTTCGTTATTTATTGCTGCCTGGTGGTCTGACGGTATGGGAATGTCCCATGCCACACTGTATTTGCTTTCTTGTGGTTTTGCAAACATATCTGCATATACTTCGGCATCGTAAGCTTTCAGTATCTCAAGATCCCACTCATCGTAACCGGCACGTATTTCTTCAGGCTGGGCACTTATATTCCAGCTGTTTCCATCTTCGTATTTCCAGTAATTCGGAGCAGAGGGCCAGGGTCTGATACCGGTAATACCAACCTTTCTTCTGAAGTCTTCACCCCTGTATTTTTCTCTCATATCATCGGTCATGTACATCCTTCCGTTATCGTCAACCTCATAGCTTAAGCCTTTAATCCCCCAGTTAAGAATCTTCTGCACTTCCTCACTCTGGAGATCGTCAAGGAACTTAAATGCCCTTTCAGGGTTTTTACAGTTTACGGAAATTCCCACTCCATCCCTTGTTATCATGTTCGCCGGCCACTGGTACTGGTCTTTCGTACCCTTTTCCAGAACCACCGGAAATGCCACATATACCCTTTCATGCATTCCCGCGTCTTTCAAAGTGTGCTGAGCCTGTCCTATCTGCCAGTTATGGTCGTAGCAAACACCTAAAACATTGCCTGCGGTAAGGTTGGCGATATGCTGGTCATAGGTGTTTACAAAGGATTCTTCCGCAATAAGCCCGTTTAAGTATGCCTGGTTTAACAAACCATAATATTTTTTTGATTCAGGCATGGTTGCAAAAATTTTAGCTTCATAAGTTTGCTGATTGACTAATAAATTACCGTCATTTGGCCCGCCCATTATTGCCAGCGGTGAATTTTGCAGTGTAAAATCCCTCCAGTCATCGGTTAAAAGCTCAATACCTACGGTATCCTTACCGTTAATCTGAGGATGCTTTTCCTTATATCTGGCAATCAAGTCTATATACTCTTCCACAGTTTCAATTTTGGGGTATCCAAATTCTTTTAAAACAGCCCTTTGAATATAAAAACCTGACGTTTCAGTTGCCAGCGTTTGCTGTCCCCTGTCCCACGGGAAGTGATAAATGTTCCCATCCGTCCACTTTATCCTCTGCAAATAATTCCCATAAAGCTTTTTGCTGTTCACCCCTTGTTTGTCAATATAATCATTAAGCGGCACCAGTGCACCTGCGTCAATAAACTTTTCATGTTCATCGCTTCCAAATACCAGATCGGGAAATTCTCTTGACGCTACCATTACACCAACTCTTGTGGGAAGGTCGCCGACAACATATTCTATATCAAGTGAAACATTTAAGTTTTGCTCAATCCATTTATAAACATCGCTTTTCTCCCAATCATCAGCCGGTGAACTATAGAACATCGTAAATGTAACTTTTTCTTCTCTTTCTTTTTCCGGAGCAGATGTCTGTGCAGCTTCTGTACCGGGCCGGTTTGCTGATTCATCTTCTCTGCGGCATCCGGCAGATAAAACCATGGTTAATACAAGAACAATGGAAAGTAAAATACCAGCTTTACCTTTCATATCATTTAAGCCTCCCTATAACATTATTTATTAAATTTTGCAAAGCCTTGCATTTTACATTTTAATACAAAGAAATATCCAAAAACACCCGCAAAAGTTAATATGATTCTTAAAAAACTTAGCAATCTTCCAATTATTCAGGTGTTTGAGACCTTTTTTATCTTTCTATATTTTGTAGGAGACATCCTTTCATATTTTGAAAACTTGTTAACAAAATAATCCGCATCTACATACCCTACCCTGCCGGCTATTTCATAAATCCTCATATCAGTGCGTATAAGAAGAGTTTTGGCCTGTTCTATCCTTTTTTTATGCAGGTAATCATTAAAGTACATTCCCGTGGATTTTTTAAATAACTGCCCTACATAAATAGGACTTAGATAAAAGGTTTTTGCTATGCCTTTAATATTGATATTATTTTTATAGTTATTATTTACGTATTCCTCAATTTTATCAAAGGTTCCGGTTAACTGTTTTTTTCTTATCTGTTTTATTTTCTCATGGACAAATACCGCATACTTTTTTAATTTTTCCATCAGCTCAATTATCACAAGGTTTTCTCTTTTGTTTAATAATTCCGAATACTTGTCAACAGCACAATCTACTTCTCCGTTCATTTCCTCTATTATATGTATAACTTCAAACACAAGCATATCAATATACATTTTGACTATATCCGGGGACACTCTTTTCTCCTTTAAGTGCATGAATAATTTATCTATGGCTAATAAAAATTCCTCTTTTTTCCCATTTTCGATTCTCTCCGCAATATAGTGAACCTGGTCAGGCTTAAGAGATTTATGCTTATCGAGGCTGTCACATATCTGGTTAAACAGTATTGTACACTCCCCTCCCTCAAAGAATTTATACTGCCTGGCTATCAATGCCTGCTCATAGCTTATTTTGAATTCCTTTATGCCATCTGCCATTCCGCCAACAAATACGGATACCCCATGGCCGCAATTAGTTTTAATAGAGCCTTTTATATTATTAACAAGACTTTTAATATCAATGCTCCCCAGTATTTTTTTTGTTATTATTACTCCAAAGCCTTTATTCTGATAGTCAAATATATTCAGTTTATTCTTAAAACCGCCAATTCCATTTGCAATGCATTTAAATATGCAGCTTCTCAAGCTTTCAATTTCTTCTTCGCCGTATTGGTTTGACAGGCTTTCATAGTGGTCAGGTTCAACAATCATACACCAGATTTTATCATGGGTATCAATACCTAAAATAAAGCTTAACCTGTTAAAAACGCTTTCTTTTTTTTCACCCTGGATAACTCTTTCAATTGTACTGTTTGATACTATTTCAATTTCAAAATTACTCTCATTTTCCCTTTGAATCTCTTCATATATGTCCTTTAACATCAAAATCAATTCATTTTCGTCAACAGGCTTGAGCAAATAATTTTTTGCTCCGTACTTCATTGACTTTTTAGCATAATCAAATTCGTCATATCCGCTCAATACAATAAAACGGGTATTAATATCATGTCTTTGACAGCAGCTTTTCATAAGCTCCAGTCCATTCATTAAAGGCATTTTTATATCAGTTATAACCAGCTCCGGTTTTTCCTTTACTATCCTTTCAAGGGCCTCCACCCCGTTAGATGCCTGTCCGATAACCTTATAACCGTATTTTTCCCAGGATATCATCTTGTTCAGCCCTTCTATTTCAAAAAGCTCATCATCTACAAGCAATATCTTGTGCACAAAGCCCACCTCCCTTTATCCATATAAAACAGGTTTTATTTCATTGGGTAATTCCAGTATAACGACAGTACCCTTTTTTTCATCACTGCCCAGGCTGAATTTGTAATCTTCGTCATAATAAAATTTAACCCTTCTTATAACATTTCTTATTCCAATGTTATTAAATTCGCTGCTGTCTTCATTTATACTCTTTAAAACCATCTTCCTTACATCCTCCTTCATTCCAATACCATTATCCTTGATTTTACATATGATTTTGCGGTTTTCCAATTTAACACTTATATTGATATTCCCTTTATATGTTATTGATTCCACACCATGTATACTGGCATTCTCGACAAAGGGCTGGAGTACCATTTTTGGTATGCTGCAATTTGCAGCCTCCTCACATACATTGATACTGTAATTCAATTTATCTCCAAACCTGTATTTCTGTACTTCTAAAAACTCCTTGATCATTTCAATTTCTTCACTAACGGTAATAATATCGTTATCCCACCTTATAATACGCCTGAACATATTGGCCACATGCCTTATTATCCTTGCAGTATCCGTTTCATCCTTTAATACACATTTCATCCTGATAGTATTTAAGGTATTGTATAGATAGTGGGGCTCTATTTGGCTTTGGAGGGCATTCAGCTCCGCCTGCTTCCTTTCAATTTCCAGGTTTTTCTTCTGTATTTCCGCCATTAATACTTCATTAATAAGCTGGCTTATTTTACGGCTCATAAAATTAAACTCATTAATCAGTATCCCCACTTCGTCCTTACTGTCATATCCTTTGATAATATCGAATTTCTGCCTGCCGAGATTTTTCATCTGGTCTGCAATCAGTTTGATCCTGCTGCTTACCGATAAGGTTACTGCATATATTATAGGAGTTACAAAAATCATGCTTATCAATGCCAGGATAATCACAAGCAGCAGTGCCCTGTTAAAAAAACTGCGGCTTTGGTTTTGCGGCAATATATAAATATTCCAGCCGCTCAAGTATGCCTTGTTAGAAAAATTATGACTTATAACGTATTGTTTTTGTGAATCCTTAAAAACACCGTTTGAAGCTATAACTGTACCCTCACTTTTCAATGCATAAGCAGCATTTAAATATTCACTTTCAATAACGGAATCTATAAAAGACAGGTCAATTTCCATATAAATAAACTTTGATATGGGATTTTCAGGTATACTGTTGCGAAGCCACTTTACAAGCAGTATTCTTTTCTCATGGGCAGCAGGATGTATCAAAACACTTTTATCGGATTTTTTTAATTTGCCATACCAGCCAGTCCTGCGTATCCCATCGTCGATAATGAAATAATTGCCCCCGCTTACTATGGTATCGTTGTTTGTATAAATCCTTATATCATTTATTTGGGTGAATATGCCCAGATACTTGCTTAGAGACTGGTCCAGGTACTTAGAATACATTTCCAGATACACTCTTTTTGTATCATACCGGTTTTCAAGGGTACTGTTTATCTTGTTGTCCATACGTATAGCATAGGTTACACCTATGCATTCGTCAATTCTCTTTGTAATATTTGCACAGATTCTTTCCATGGCCGATATATCCCTGGCCTGCTGCTCCTTTAGCATATTTTGTGACAGATTAATATAGAGCATTAAATTAAGAGAGATTATGGGTATAAGTATGCAGATAATATAAATCAGCAAAAACTTTTTGTTCAAGCTTATGTTGTTAAGCCTGCTTACTAATTTTTTTAGAAGTACCCTTTTATACCTTTTTTTCATATGGACCACCCATAATTTTTATATGTTACGCCATAATTCTATATGTGTTTCAAAAACCATACTGCCAGGAATTAAAGACGTTCCATATAGCTCATAACTGCTTTTAATCAAACTTTATATAATCTATATTTGCAGCACTGTCTCCGCTGTCATATTTAACCTCAAGCTTTGCCCCTTCCGGTATATCAACAAAAACTGTTATTTCATTATAACTTCCGGTCCAAGAATCGGTAGCTGTGAAATTAAAATCCGCTGTCCTTTCTCCATTTACATAAATACCCAATGTGCCCGAGAAGGTGGAGGCATATCTAAAAGTTAACTTATCGGCAGCCTTTACATCTTCAAACCAGAATTTATCCCCCTCACTCATAATATAAGCAAGACCCCTGCCTGACGAAGCGGCGGCATCATCATATGCACGAACATTGCCCATAACCCTTGCTGTTTCGGCTTCTGTCACTCCTTGAGCAACAAAATCCTCCGGCAAAATGATGCTTTCATCCTCAACCGGTTTTTCAGACCTGATAAACTCCTTGTACCCGGCAAATTCCCTGTGAATCCAGATATCCTCCTTCATTTCCTTTTTCCATCTGCCATATATGAAAGGATGGGCAAATACCCGTGAATCTCCCCAGCCATTGTTTTTCCACATGGGCTGTAGCTGCCAATTGACATTTATATATGAAACTGCCTTTATAACGTCACTGTTTAATTTCACATATCTAAAAAAGGGTGCAAACCATTTTTCCCATATTTCCTCACCGTCGCCGTATTCTATTTCGAATCCCTTGGGCGTCGCCTCCGCTATCATTACCGGCTTGTTTTTCTCCCTTGCCATTTTCAAAAGGCCGCTTCCAACCTTTTCTATATCGTGGTCAAAATATGAAAAGCCCAGCCAGTCAACATAATCATCACCCGGATACCAATCCATTAAATATTCAATGTCATCATCCCTGTAACCACTGGACTGCCATACGGTAACAAAGCTGCCGGCTTCCATTTCATTTAATTTATCTACAATGTATTTAAATGATTTTTTATACATTCCGGGATCATAGCTGTTCCACTTACCTTCAAATTCATATCCGATTCTTAAAAAGACCGGTCTGTGTGCTTTTTTTATCCATTCTCCCAGCTTTTTTATAGAATCATCCCTTCCGCCGTCAACTATGCTTTTAAGATCACTGCCTAAAAAAAGCCCTATTGCTATCATTACATCATCAAATCTTTCATCATCCAGGTAATACTGTGCGCAAACATCCCCGGACCCCCAATTATCCGGGCCATAAAGTCCGCCAAGATTATGTATTCCCGTATATGTAGTGATTCCCGCAGGCATACCCACATAATCCACATAGCCTTCCGTATATTCCTTCAATCCTCCCACCGCACCTAAATCCTGACCTGCAAAAAGGTATATCTTTCCCTGTTCCGGTGCATAATTATCTTTATCCTGTCTTTTTTCCCCGGCATTTAAATTCTCCTTATTGATTCCCTTCAGGACGCATGACGCAAAAAGCATCGTAAAGCAAACGGCAAGTATAACGGATACAAATATTTTCATCTTGCTCATTTTTACCTCCCCCTTTTTAATGGAGCATACCTTTTAATTATAGAGCATTGAAATGCTAATAAAAACACTATTAATTTATGAATTTTCTTTGAATATCTAATACTTTTTACAATTGTATCAGAGGAAACTATAATATAATTTTTACAAAAATTATTCAAGGCTTTTTATAAAGCAATTTGCACCTTAATCAATTTCAAGCAAGGAGCATACTAAATGTTGTATATGCTTATTATTCATACTACTAAATTTAGTATGCTCCATTAAGAAAATCATAACATAAGCAAATTGCTC
>JANQLN010000077.1 GCA_028280575.1 Clostridia bacterium | reverse complement strand
CGGATGTGCCGTATATACCCTTAAAACAAGTTTTCATAGGTGTAAGGGAAATATCGAAGCACTTCGACAGGTCCTCAAGGGTAAAATGATGCTCCAGATTATTTGTCATATGTGCGTGAATTGCTTTGACTTTTTCAACCTGGGTTTTATGAAAATATGGACGTATATCCGTGTGCTCCGGAATAACAAGGGCATCCAGATAAAGCAAAAGCTCAAAAATTTTGATTTTAAAATAATAGGTTCTTGTCTTTTCGGGTACGGCATATAATTCGGTAAATATATGCTCGACAGACGGTTCTCTGCGGATGACAAAAGAAGTTTTCTGACGGCAATACTTATGTTTCAGCTTCTTTAAATCCACCGGAAACCCGGAAAAACAATCGGACAAAGATTTAGGAGCAGTTTCAAGAAAAAAAGCAATTGTTATGCCATGGTAATGAGAAAGGGGAAGTACGCAATCGGTATTATAATCATTGCTCCTATCGTCAATCCTCAAATCGCCTGCTTTAATGTAAGAGTAACCGCCATTTGCTGCAATGTGCTCAAGGCTGCCTTCACGGCAATGGTCAATGCAGAACAGTTCCGTATTCGCAATAACCTTAGCACGGCAATTTTGCATATGAAAGTCGTTATACATTAAATAGACGCCCTCAAAAACCCTGTATAATGTCATTACGCCTTCACCGCTGTGGTCACGCGTCCGATACACCTGGCAGTTTTCACCGGCTGTTACGGAAAAGACATTTTCGCTAAGGGACAGTTTTTTCATTTCATTCATCGCTTTCCTCCATTTTTGCATATGCGGTTTTGCCTTAAAGCACAATCGTCCGGTTGCAGGTACATCTTAAGAACTCCGTATCATGGGTTACAATGATGACAATATGGCCTTTTTGGGCAAGGCCTTTTATGGTCGCGCTAACGGCAAGCATATGTTCATAATCCAGACCGCTTGTCGGTTCGTCGAACAGAACTATTTTTTTATCCTCTAAAACCCCCGCAGCGATGGCAAGCCTTTGCTTTTGTCCGCCGGACAGCGCCATAGGATGGCTGTGTTTTAACTCCGATAAATCAAATTGTCGCAGAACCTCTTCGATTTTAGCCTCTTCGGCCTCAGTCCTGGAAAGTTCACATTCATTCCACAGGCTGTCGCTGAAAAGCTGATGGTTTACATCCTGCATGATCAAATAGCAAAGGCGGCTCCGTTCTTTTTTCTTCAGGGGCCGCCCGTCCAATAACAGCTCGCCCTCACTTTGCTTAATCAACCCCGCGATACATCGGAGCAGAGTGGTTTTACCGGCGCCGTTGCTGCCTGTAATACCCAGTATTTCCCTGCTTTTCACCGAAAAAGAGAGCTTTTCAAAGATAATATTCTCTTTTATCTTACAGCAAAGGTTTTTTACAGTCAACGCTTCGGCAGAATGACCGGGAATATGGGGAAACGAGCACACGGATTTTTTGCCAAGGGTCCTAAGGCCCATTTTAATGCGCTCATCCTCCGAAAGGGCAAGAAAGGCCTCGCGGGTAAAGATACGAACAATCTCTTCCTTTTCCATAAATACGGCACGGTCAATCAAATCCATCAGAAAATATATCCGGTGCTCCGCAATTAACACGGCTTTCCCTTCCTCTTTTATTTTCCCAATCTGCGCTCTCAGCACCTCAATAGCACCTTCGTCCAGGTTCGCCGTCGGTTCGTCCAAGACATATGCATGGGGATTCATGGCGTATACGGAAGCAAAGGCAAGGCTCTGTTTTTCACCTGCCGACATGGAAAAAATGCTGCGCCGGCGTAGCTTCTCTATATTTAACGTTTTTGTGGTTACCCTCAATCTTTCGTCGATAAAATCAGGAGAAGCCCCCGCATTTTCAAGCCCGAACACAATTTCAGTGTCCGAATCAAGATTGAAAAACTGGGATTTGGGATTTTGAAAGACAGAACCGATTTTTTCGGCCAGTTCATAAATTTGTGTCTCGGCCACATTTTTCCCCTCTACGGTAACGGTTCCCTCTAAACGGCAATTATCCGTGAAATGTGGGATTAGACCGTTTATCAGCTTTGTCACGGTCGTTTTGCCGCATCCGCTTTTCCCGCAAAGCAGCACGCATTCACCTTTATTGATATGTAAATCAATATTCTTGAGTATTTGCTCCTCTTGTGTATAACCAAAAGATACATTGTGAATCTTTATCATCATTAACCTCCTTAGAGACAAAAGGCTGCCCCAACCAGCAAAACACCGGCTGCAAGGCTAATATAGTCAATAGGCGAAAAGCGGATATCGACCGCACTCGTTTTCTTGACAGGATTATCAATACCCCTTGTTACCGCTGCCGCCGCGAGCTCCTCCGCCGTACCTGCCGCCGAAACAATAAGAGGCACAACCAGGCATTCGAACCTTTCGATGCCATTAATACGACGAAGCTTCATAGCATCCCGTATGTGCATAATTTCCTCCTTGATGGCAGGAAAATAACGCAGGGTTACGGAAAGGGGAATGATCAGCTTTTGTGGAACACGCCATTTGCGCAGTGCAAGAAGCAGATAGCGCATATGTATCTTCCGTACAATAATAGTGCCGATCATAAGGCACGGAAGCATCTTCCGTATATAGACGAAAAGGACTGTAAACGAAGCGGCAACAAATGGAGGCACTATAAGAAATATATGATATTGTAATGCAAGCACCAGCCCGAATATCAGGCCCCACTTCAGGCCCTGCCTGACGCAGCCGCAATAGACCAGAAGAATGGTAAGCGCGGTAAATGTCGCAAATTCGACTAAAAGCGAATCCTGCATAAACCCGACAACGTTGGCAATAAATAAAAGCAAAATTGCACTTCTTGGGTCAATGGGCAAGTTTGTCTTTTTTATGTCTTTTACACTCATACGATACCGGCTTTTTTAAAGTGTTTTTTAGTCAGGGCCTTTGCAATGAAAGAACCGATAATCGCCAGTAAAAAAGGGGCGGCTAACATGGCAAAAAGCATCTCTGTCGATGCAAGGGATTCTATGCTTACGAGATAATCAGCCGGGATACCCTGGTCGCGGATCTGCGCAAAAAAATCATCCCGGAATAACCAGACAGGAAGGGGTGAGCCCGTCATGCCTAAGGAGAAGAAAGCAAAGGCCAATGTGTTGCCCCAAAAGCTGTTGTATTTTGTGGCCCGGCGGCAAATCTCCGCAAGGGTACAGGAAGTCACAAATGTAATGAGAATCACCATCGTAAACTGTCCGGTTGCAAAATAGATGAGTGCAGTAATAGCCCCCATTATTGCCACTGCAAAGGGTTTTTGAACCTTGGCTGTCATAATCATAAAGGGAATGCCTGTAAAAAGGGCAATAAAAGCGGGCATAAAAATCCACATTATCGGATGGAATGCTCCCAAAAGCATAAATAAGAAATTGATTGCAAAATAGATTGCCGAAAAGATACCGATAGTGATCAGTTCTTTTCCTTTTAAAATCCTGCTCTGTTTTGTCTCGGGCATGTTTTCTGCCTCCTCCATAATATCCAAATGTTAGAATGAGCTAACTATAATGTTATAAAAAATAGCCTTTTGGCTATCCTGTCATTTCGCCATATAAGCATTAAAATGACCTAAGCTAAGCACCATTTAAAATGTTGGGCACGAAATAATGTACCGGTAAAGTATACCGCAAAATCACAAATATTTCAGCTCCGTTTCGTCTTAATTGTTCCATTCGGACGGAAAAACAGACCTGCTTTAACGTAAATCCAATATTAAAAAGTGATGTCTTTATACCCCTCATCCCTATAGAACAAGCTTTTTTATTTCCAAAAATTTTTTTAATGATTGGACTGGTAAATGTTTCATTATATGCATAAATCAACAGGCTTCGTCCTTTTACAGACCACTATGCAGGCAGATTGTCTTTATATTTCAATTTTATCCCATACCGCTGCGCTAATCCTCCTTGAGAGTAAAAATGTTATAATAACTGTGACGGCAGAAGCTGCTATGGCATAGGGCAAGCTTAACACATTGCTTAATCTTGAAACCATCCATATATCTACAGGAATATCTTTTAAAATAAACAAAATCATGGGACCTACGGAAAGGACTCCGTAGACCACAGGCAATACAATGCTTAAAAAGTCTCCTACGAACCTGGTATCTTCAAAAAATTTTTCCATAAGCATAATTTCCAGGGCCGTATATAGTGCGGCACTCCCATAGAGTATAACCAGCAGTGCCAGTCCGGATATAAGTATTACAGGCAAAGGGATTGACTTCACAGCCGAAAATATGGTTATCCCTAAAAGGCTTATCAGATAACCTGGTATGAAAATCATGGTACACTGCATGTGAAATATCTTGAGACCATTTAAAGGCATCACTTTAAGCAGCCAGAATCTTTTCTTTGTAAGGCTTTTGTCTGCTGCTATTTCTATGGGGTTAAAGGGTATTGAAACTGCCATAATATTGAATATGACTGCTATACCTATTAAAATATAGAGTGCCAGTAAAGGATTTGCCGAAAGGTAGCCTTTGAAAATAAATAGAATTAACGTTATGCCAAAAAACAGTAATAATAAAAAAGCTCCCATAAGCATTTCGTGATTTCTTAAAGCCATTTTCCATTCCCCTTTAATCCAGCTCCATGCTGAATTACTGTAAGTTTTTTCTAAATTGCCGGATTTGGAGGATTCCATTTTATAGACTTTCGATTCGGAATGCTGGCTTTTACTCCACCCTTCGTAAAAAAGCTTTCGAGATAAAAAGAATATAAATATTATAAATAAAAAAGTAATCACTGCAAATGAGCTCAAAGATGCAAAAAACCCTCCCGGCTCCTGGAAAGCAGAAAAAAATAATATCCTGACACCTGCCGTTACAGGTACAATATCTGATATAAAGGGCTTTTCAATAAATTCCATAAGATTTTTTATGTACAAAGGAGATATTTCTTTTACCTTATCCGACAGAATGACTACAAACACAATATTAATTGCAAAGGAAAGAAACATGGTGATCTTGGTTAATATTTTTGTAGAAATTACCCTTAAACTTAGCATACCGATAATAATTCCTATTGTACATGGAATAATCGATATCAGGAAATAAAAAGGTATTATGAGAAGATAAAAAAACCATGGTGCTGATACGGACCATCCCATTGCAGCAAGGAATGGAAATATTATAAAGATTTTGACTTTGATGCTGTTAAAAATATATTCTGCATATTTGGACATGAAAACATTGTTTACCGGCACCGGAAGGGACATCAGGTAATTCAGGTCCGGTGACCTGTACAAATTCCGGATGATATTGCTTATGCTGTCAACAAAAGAAATAAAATATATCCAGATCACAACTCCTGTAAAGAGTATTAAAAGCAAAGCTTTTGTCCCAGTTTCACCGGAAGGCAGCAATCCGTCAAATATATAATTTTTAAACAAATATACCAACAGTATTTGAGCACATATTATAATTATACCGATTTTTACAGTCCTCATAATCCTGTTTTTATCTATCCACAAGCTGTTTCGCACAGACAAAAGCCTCAATTTCAAAAACCACATGAGATAATCCATCAATCCTCACCCTTTTCAGTTTCATTTTTGTTTTCCTGCGTAAGCTCCATGAATATATCCTCCAGTGTGGAGCCCGGAGATGATGCCCTTTCCTTAAGCTCATCCAGCGTGCCTGCCGCAATCAATTCTCCCTGGTAAATGACTCCTATCCTGTCACAGATTCTTTCAGCAATTTCCAGTATATGTGTTGTAAGAAGCACGGCTGCATTTTCATTTGCATGTTTTCTGAACATGTCCTTTGCAGCTTTGGCACTCACGGCATCAAGCCCGGAAGTCGGCTCATCAAGAAGAATCACTTTTGGTTTGTGCAACAGAGCGGCACATAAGGTTATTTTTCGGCGCATACCCTGGGAATAGCTGCCTATAAGTTTATCCGCATCATTTGACATCTGGAACTGTCCCAGTAAACTGTTGATCCTTTTTTTTGCCAGATCATATGAATTTTTCATATATATACCCGAAACCATGCTTAAAAACTCACGGCCTGTCAGCTTGTTATATAAATAGGGAGCTTCAGGAACATATCCGAGATTTTTTTTTGCTTCCACAGGCTGGCTTACTATATCATACCCGCATATTTTTACAGTTCCCGATGTAGGTTTTAAAAGTCCTGAGCTAATCTTGATAGTTGTTGTTTTTCCTGCTCCGTTATGGCCTAAAAAACCAAAAATTTCTCCCGGATTGACTGTAAAATTTATTCCTTTAACTGCCTGTTTTTTGCCATAGTTTTTTACAAGATTACATATATCAAGCATGTATTTTGACCACTCCTTCTTATAATATTTCCCAACATATTTTTATTTGCCGCAATGCTAAAATGCAAAATATATATTACATTTTAAAGGTAATATATATTTTGCATTTTGTCAAGTGGCAGCTTATGAGAGCAATTTGCTTATGTTATGATTTTCTTAATGGAGCATACTAAATTTAGTAGTATGAATAATACAGCATATACAGCATTTAGTATGCTCCTTGCTTGAAATTGATTAAGGCGCAAATTGCTTTATGATGAGCGCAATTTGCTTTTTATAAGGAATACACTTGAAAACAGATATTTTTAGAAGTAAAATATATTATATGAATATATGCAGCGTCATAATAGAAAATTCTTGTGTATTTAAAATAGGCCGTATCGCAAGAATTAAAGATGTTCCATATAGAATGCTGGGGGATATGATAATGAATAGAAAAGGCAAGGGGTATATGATGTTTATAACATTCCTTGTTCTGGGAACAATTATTACCGTACAAATTAGAAGTACTATTGATAACAGGAAAAGCAGCGCTCAAAAGGTTTTGAAAGTAGAAAAGCTTATTGAGCAGTTGGAAATGCAAAAAAACAAGTACAGGGAATTGGAAGACCTGATAAAGATAGAATCGGACAAAGCAGATAAGCTGGTGCTTGATTATGCTCAACAGCATGATAATATTCCACTGAGAGAGCAATACTATGAAAGAAAAACGGAAATGCTAAAGGGCTGTCTTATTGACGTCAAAGGACCCGGGTTAATAATTAAACTGGATGATGCGATAGCGAGAAAAGACGAAATACCCAATTCCTTGTTAATACATGATGTAGATATCAAGGAAATTCTAAATGAGTTGAAAATAGCAGGTGCACAGGCAATTTCCATAAATGGAGAACGTATTGTTGCAACCAGTGAACAGGTGTGTGCAGGTCCTACAATCAGAATTAATAAAAACCGGTATAGTGTTCCATATATAATAAAAGTCATAGGAGACCCCGATAAGCTTAACAGAGCTGTTAACAACAGCCAGAGAATTGCTTTTTTGCTGAGGGATAAAATAAGAGTTGAAGTTAAAACTTCAAATAATGTATTTATTCCTGCGCTGAAAACAGGAGAAAAAGGCCTCGACGCTTTTATAAACAAATTGGAGGTAGTAAAATGATAATCAATAAAATAAGTAGAAATACTGCAATTACCATTGTTTGTATTTTATTGGGATTTATGATAGCGGTCCAGTTTAAGAGTATAAATAATAATAGAAAGCTTTCCGCATTTCAAAACAAAAGAGAAGAAGAGCTAAAGGATGAAATAATAAACCTTCAAAATAAAAATTATAACCTTGAAAACAGGCTTAAAGAATTAAAAGGAATAAATGAGCAGTATGAAAATGTGGGTAATATTGAAGAAGATCTTAAAAATAGATTGATAAAAACAAAAATGTTTGCAGGAACTCTGCCTGTAAGCGGTTCGGGGCTTTTTATCACCTTGAGCAGCGGCACTACGTTTAATGTTCAGGGTGCGGACCTTCTGCTTCTTATAAATGAGCTAAGGGCGGCGGATGCACAGGCTATATCCATAAATGATGAAAGAATTGTTGCAATGTCGGAAATCCGTGCAGTGTCAAACTCATATATAATGGTAAACAGCAATCAGATATTTGAGCCTTATGTAATTAAGGCAATAGGCGATCCTGAAAAAATGGAGCATTCATTAAAAATGATAGGCGGAGTTATAGAGGGATTTATCAGCTATGGCTTTAAGGTTGGGGTAGAAAAGTCGTCGAGTATTGTTACTCCTGCCGTACGTGATGACGGAACGGTAATAAAAACCGATTTGCTGACTCCTGTTGAAGCAGAATGAACATCTGATTAATACAGTATAAAGCTGTTGCTTTTTAATATTAATAACAATTTTCTTACTGTTATGATAATTATTTATTCCTTGATTAACAAGTAATTTTTTTAAGTATTCAAATATAGAATAGTAATAATAGAATTTTTACCTATTTTTTTTAAGGGGGTATTTGAATGCTTGGAAAATTAACAGTGGGTTTAGTGACAATTTTTATAGCCGCTTCTTATATATATTTCAGCGCATATCCGGACAGACCGGAGAATGAACACTTTTCTTCAAATATTTATACAACCGGATATGACCCTGCCCATTTCGATGAAATGGTATCCGGTGATGCAAGCCTATTTCCTGATGCTAAAGATATTTATACTTCCGCTGACAAAGCGAGCAGTATACTGAGGTGGGGAATAAAAAGAAACAAGGATAATTTACCCCCCCAGGCCGACCCTGGAGCTCCTGCCCTTTTGGAAAAATACAATGGCAAATACATTGGAGATATTGAGAAAAAAACAATATACTTGACTTTTGACGAAGGGTATGAAAATGGTTACACCCCTAAAATTCTTGATGTGCTTTCCGCCAATAATGTTAAAGCCGCATTTTTCATAACCGGTCCTTATTTGAAAGGCCACCAGGATCTTGTAAGGAGAATGGTGGAGGAAGGTCATACGGTGGGTAATCATACGGTGCATCATCCAAGCCTTCCGGCAATAAGCAATACAGAAATTGAAAATGAGCTGATAGAGCTGGAAAGGGCTTTCAAGGAAAAATTCAATAAAGACATGAAGTTCTTAAGGCCTCCTAAAGGAGAATACAGTGAAAGGACACTGGATATAACCAATAGGCTTGGATATGTCAACCTTTTTTGGAGTTTTGCCTATGATGACTGGTATAAAGATAAAACCAGGGGCGCCGAATATGCATTTGACAAAGTAGTATCCAATATTCATAACGGCGCCGTGATATTGCTTCATGCGGTTTCAAAAGATAACGCGGACGCCCTTGACGGTATTATTAAGGAGCTTAAAAGACAGGGTTATGAATTTGGAGACATTAATGAAATAGTTAAGGCATATTGAAATATTGCAGGGTTTTGAGGTGATTGATATAAAGAAAAAATATAATAAAAAAAATAATTATAAAAAAAAGAAAAGAAAAGCAAAGGTTACCGTCAAGGAAAAGGTATCAAAAGTATTTGAATTACCTGCTGAAATAATACTTGATATGCCCCAGTTGGTTATGATGGGAAATAAATCTTTAATCGTTGAAAATTACAAAGGAGTAATTGAATATGGAGTTGAGAGAATACGGCTTAATACAGGATGTGGAATAGTGAGCCTGAACGGTCTTAATATGAGTATTCTGGAAATTACAAGTGAAGATGTAATGATTACAGGAGAAATCAAACAACTGGAATTTCTATGAATGTATGTGAGGTGTATGTTTAAGAAAATGCTGATACATAGGATATGGAATTATTTAAAGGGATATGTTATTATTATAGTTGAAGGATATTTTTTAGAGAAATTTTTGAATATATGTACCCACAGGCAGATATTTCTCTGGAATATCAGACGTGAGGGAAACTCCTCAATGAAAATGAATATCGGTATAAAAGGTTTTAAAAAGCTTAGGCCCGTTGCTAAAAAAACAGGGTGTAAGGTAAGAATCGGAAAAAAGAAGGGATTACCTTTTATAATCGGCAGATATAAAAAAAGGAAGGCATTTTTGGCAGGAGCAGTTGTTTTTATTATTTTATTGAATTTGATGAGCTCCTTCATATGGAATGTGGAAATAAGAGGAAATGATAAAATTGATACGGAGAAGATAACAGAGGTATTAACGGAACAGGGTATTAAAGCAGGAATACTTAAATACAAAATTGATACAAAAGAATTGGTAAGACTGTTAATGTTAAAATTAGGTGACCTTGCCTGGGCCGGAGTTGAAGTAAAAGGGACTAAACTGAAAATTTCGGTGGCGGAGAGAATAAAACCTCCCGAGTTAATATCACTGGATACTCCATGCAGTATAATTGCAGCAAAAGACGGTATGATAGAAAACATTGTTGTAAAAAAAGGGCAAGAGCTTGTAAAGATTGGCGATACGGTAACAAAAGGCCAAATTTTGGTATCAGGTATTCTGGAAAACAGTATTGAAAAAACTGAGAATAAGCTTGTTCATGCCATAGCAGAAGTTAAAGCCAGGACGTGGTATGAAGGAAGTTCAATTGTCAGCCGTGTAATTAAAGAGCAGGTTAAAACAGGAGAGGTGGAGAATAGATATGCGCTGGAGCTGTTTGCCAAAACAATAAATATTCCGGCAGGAAGGGTTAACTTTGAAAAGTATGAATTGACATCTGTAAAAAAGAACATAAGAATAGGTGAAAATTTTATTTTGCCCTTTGCTGTTATAAGTGATAAATATTCTGAAATCAATGAATTTGAAAGGGAAATTGATATGCAGGAAGCAAAACAGATAGCAGGCGACAATGCATATAGCAAAGCATTGGAGACCATACCTGAAAATGCGGTAATAAGTCAAACATCCCTGGAGTTTGTTCAAGATGAAAAAGGCAATCTTAATGCCAGTGTATTAATAGAATGCCTTGAAAGTATAGGGGTTAAACAAAAGATTGGAGGATATTGATTGGACAACACAATGGAAAAAATTCTGGAATTCGACAGGCTGGATGATGCAATTAATATTTTTGGTTATTGTGATGAAAATATCAAGGTGATTGAAAAAGAATTTAATGTAAAAATATTATATAGAGGCGGAGAAATCAGGGTTCAAGGAGAACATGGAAACATAGAAAAAGCATCGGGTGTGATAAGCAAGCTGCTTGATATGTCCCTCCAGGGAGATTTAATAACCAAGCAAACCGTCAGCTATCTTGTCGGCCTTGCTTCCCAGGATACAAATACGGAGGATGAAGAATCATATTATACAGATATTATATGCCTGACTTCACGAGGCAGGAAAATCAGGGCAAAAACAGTAGGGCAAAAGCATTATGTAAATGCAATAAGAAATAAGGATATTGTTTTTGGAATAGGCCCTGCAGGTACTGGAAAAACATTTCTTGCAGTTGCAATGGCGGCTATGGCATTCAAAAGCAGGATAGTCAACAGGATAATCCTTACAAGACCGGCTGTTGAAGCTGGGGAAAAGCTGGGCTTTCTGCCGGGAGACCTTCAAAACAAAGTAGACCCGTATTTAAGGCCTTTATATGATTCACTTTATGAAATAATGGGAGCAGAGACATATCAAAAATACCTTGAAAAAGGAATGATAGAGGTTGCTCCTTTAGCGTATATGAGAGGAAGGACCCTTGATGATTCTTTTATAATACTTGATGAGGCACAGAATACGACAAACCAGCAGATGAAAATGTTCCTGACAAGAATAGGGGTTGGTTCTAAAGCGGTGATAACAGGAGATATTACCCAGGTTGATTTACCGGGAGATAAAAAATCAGGGCTTAAAGAGGTAATGAAAATACTCAACAAAATAGATGGCATAGAGTTTATAAGACTTACGGAAAAGGATGTTGTAAGGCATGAACTGGTTCAAAAAATAATAAAGGCATATGATGAGTGCTGCAGGAACAAAAAATAACAACTGACACTTGGAGGTCTTATGGGAATGTTACCCAAATGGAGCAAAATGTTTGGACAAGCTTTCAAAAAAGTAAAAAAGCTTGTTAGCGGTATAATTTTTCAAAAGGCTTGTACTGCTTTAATAACTCTGCTGTTATCATTTTTGATAATACTGGATACAAGCCTGCCGGATGCCAATGCATTTGATTATAAAATTGCGGCAGGTATTCTTATTCTGCTTATACTGCTGGAATTAATATTAATCCTGTTTATGAGAAAATTCTGCAAAAGCGTATATAATAATATTCAAAAGGTTGTGGCTCTTTCAATTATAATAATTATTACCCTCACTGCAGCAAAATTCATATCCGGTTATTCAATACTGATTATTCCAATATTTTTAGCTCCAATGCTGATATCAATACTTTTGGACCTAGGCCTTGCGGTTATTTCAAATATTATTCTCACCATAGCCGTATCATTAATAACAAAGGGTGAGTTTGGTTTTCTGGTTATGTCGGTAATAAGTGGTACCATTACGTCGTTTGTTATTTCCAAAGCCAAGCAGCGAAGCAAGCTTTCGGCAGCGGGACTGCTCACTGCGGGGATAAACGCGGCTGTGATAATGAGCATAGGTGTTATTTCAAGGGGAGATTTCCAAAAAATCGTTTCCGACAGTATGGTTGCTGCTCTCAATGGGTTGATATCCATAATTCTTACAATAGGCATTTTGCCCTTTATTGAAACAGGATTCAACATTGTGACTCCCCTTAAGCTCTTAGAGCTTGCAAATCCAAACCATCCTCTTTTAAAAAGGCTTCTGGTGGAAGCTCCGGGCACTTACCATCACAGTCTTATGGTTGGAAACATGGCTGAGGTAGCGGCAGAAGCCATAGGGGGAAATGCACTTTTAGCAAGGGTAGGTGCATATTATCATGATGTAGGCAAAATAAAAAGACCAAATTTTTTCAAGGAAAACCAACTTTCAGACAATCCGCATGACAGAATGACTCCTAACTTAAGCACACTTGTTATAACATCACATACACATGATGGGGCCGAAATTGCACGGGAACATAAAATACCCCAGGATATCATTGATATAATTAAACAGCATCATGGCTCAACAATGGTAGCATGTTTTTATCACAAGGCACAAAAAGACGGCGCAGGAAAAAAGGTCAGACAGGAAGACTTCAGATATAATGGCCCAAGACCTACGTCCAGGGAAGCGGCAGTGGTTATGCTTGCAGATTCTGTTGAGGCAGCCGTCCGCTCGATGACGGACAGGACTGAAGGCAAGATTGAAGGATTGATAAGAAAAATAATCAAGGATAAGCTGGAGGACGGACAATTTGATATGTGTGAGTTGACACTTAAGGACCTTAACGATATAGCTAACGGATTTTTAAGAGTATTCAGCGGGTATTTCCATGGAAGACTCCAGTATCCGGATACAAAAGCCCATGTGAACCATACCGGCCTGATAACAACTATTGAACAGGTCGAGGCAATGAGTGCCAGAGGAGAAAAACATGAGTGATCTGTTTTATATAGAAATTTTTAATGACCAAAGCCTTTTTACTATTGAAAAGCACATTGAAGATAAAATTGCAGCTGCCGTGAAAGAGTGCCTGCTGCATGAAGGCATAGACAGGAAGTGCCAAATAGATATACAATTTACCGATAATAATAAAATCAGGCTGATTAACAACCAGTACAGGCATATTGACAAAGCTACAGATGTACTTTCATTTCCTATTACCACAATGGAGGATGGTAAAATTATATCAGCTGAGGGGGATTTAAACCTTGACTCAGGAGTTTTATTACTCGGCGACATAATAATTTCTGTTGAAAAAGCCGGTGAGCAAGCATATAAATACGGACATTCATTTGAAAGGGAAATCCTGTTTTTAATAACACACGGCGTATATCATCTGCTGGGTTATAACCATAATGAAAATGATAATACTATGATTGATAGACAGGAAGAAATACTGAAGCGGGTATGGAATAATGAAAAAAGTAAGAAGGATATGGAGTAGCTTTGGCTTGCTTAAAAGTTTTAACAATGCAATAAATGGGTTAATTTACTCTATTGCGGCGGAAAGGAATATGAAAATACATATTACCGCAGCAGTTGGTATTTTAGTGCTTAGTCTTTTTTATAAAATCAGCAGACTTGAGTTTTTATTAGTTTGCGTTGCCGTTGCAATTGTTATTATATGTGAATTGTTTAATACGGCACTTGAATTAATTGTAGACACATTTACCGGTAAATATAATAGAAGGGCAAAAGCCATCAAGGATATGTCGGCAGGTGCCGTTCTGATCGCAGCTTTTCTTTCAATAATGATTGCGTACTTCGTTTTTTTTGATAGGCTGAGCGGTGACCTCGAAATAGGCATAAGCCATTTGAGAGATTCACCCGAACATGTTACTTTTATTGCACTGTCGGTCACAATAATACTGGTGCTTATAATCAAAGCAATTACAAAGAAAGGGTCCCCATTAAGCGGAGGAATGCCCAGCGGCCATGCGGCAATAGCATTTTCCATCACAACGGCCATAGCGCTTTTGAGTGAAAATGCCTCCTATACCATTCTTTGTCTTACAGTTACAATCCTGCTGGTACAAAGCAGGCTTGAATCAAAAATACATAATTTTTTTGAGGTCTTAGCAGGTGCTTTTCTGGGTTTTCTGGTTACACTTTTTTTATTTCAAACCCTTATAAGGTAAAAACCTGTTTTAATGTAATAAAATCCTGGTGTAAACAAGCCATATGATGATATAATAAAAGCAGGCGGAAAGATAAATTTTTGAAAAGGCTTTGAATGAATACCGGCAGCCTGTTATATGGTTTTTGGAATATAAATAACCGGGAATGGAGAGTAGAAATGACAAATAATGAGCTTGTTTATATTGCTCTAAAATCAAAAAAGAATGCATATGTTCCATACTCGGGCTTTAAGGTTGGAGCTTGCGTGGAAATGGATGACGGAACCGTATATACGGGTGCCAATGTTGAAAACTCCTCATTCGGGGCAACGGTTTGTGCGGAAAGATGTGCTGTTTTTTCAGCTGTTTCCGACGGCAGAAGAAGGATAAAAAGGATAGCTATTGCATCAGACAGTAAAAGTGCAGTAACACCCTGTGGTATTTGCAGACAGGTAATAAGTGAGTTTTCATATGAGAATACTGTTGTACTGTGTGCAAGTAATGACGGAGAATTTGAAAAATACAGCATAGGGGAATTAATGCCTAAAGCGTTTAAGCTTGAGGATTGAATAATAAATTGTATGTTGCCGTTTACTGATTTTACTGGAAGCATTGGAGGATAAAATGGAATTCAAATCGGGATTTATTACTGTAATAGGAAGACCAAATGTTGGTAAATCAACTCTTGTCAATTCATTGTCAGGAAACAGGATATCAATAACATCTTCCAAACCGCAAACCACAAGAAATTCGATAAGGTCTATTGCTACAACGGAAAAATATCAAATGGTTTTTATTGATACTCCGGGAATTCATAAACCCAAAACCAAACTCGGTGAATTTATGGTGAATTCAGCTATTGATACATTGAATGGTGTAGACTTGATACTGTTTGTAGTCGAAGCAATTAAGGCCGGCCCTGGAAGCGGGGAGCTTAAAATCATTGAGCAGCTTAAACAGGTTGATACTCCTGTTGTTCTGGTCATAAACAAGGTTGATCTTGTAGGAAAGGAGAGTATTTTACCTTTAATCCAGCTGTATTCCGAAATATACGGCTTTGATGCATTTATTCCGGTATCTGCAAAAAAAAATGACGGCCTGGGGGCTTTAAACTTAGAAATCCTCAAATATTTAACATGCGGTCCCAAGTATTACCCTGAAGATGTTATATCCGACCAGCCGGAGAGATTTATTGTTACTGAAATAATCCGTGAAAAGCTTTTGCATTTACTCAATGATGAAGTACCCCACGGAACAGGAGTAGAAATTATAACTTTCAATGAAAGAAAGGATAAGGGAATAATAGATATAGATGCTAATATTTACTGTGAAAAAGAGTCACATAAAGGTATTATTATAGGAAAGAAAGGCAGCAAGCTTAAAAAAGCCGGACAGCTTGCAAGACAGGACATAGAAATATTATTGGGAGCCAGGGTTTTCCTTCAATTATGGGTTAAAACAAAGCAGGCCTGGAGAGATAATAACATGGTATTAAAGGATTTAGGCTATAAATAATTTAGGTTTTTGTTAATCAAACTTATACATGAAATAATTTTCAGTATACAAAAGTTTTTATGAAGCATCCTACATAATAGTGCGGCAGATAAAATTTTTTAAATCAATTTCAAAAAATTTTTGCCGGCACATATGAAAGGAAACTTTGAGGGGGAAGACAGAATATGCTAAAGGATATTATGTGGAAAACATTTGAAAACACCGGTAATATTAATAGTTATATGTTCTTTAAAGAATTGTCATATATTGAAAATGGGCAAAATAGAGAAGCTGTTTATGTAAATGAATTGAAAATTGGTGCCACAAATGAAGCCGGGGTTACCGGCGTTATGGTATGAAAGCATAAAAATGCAGTATAAATTTTTTTAAAAAACATGATATTATAAAAGGAAATATTTTAAATATAGCAATTTGCGCCTTTATAATAACGCAAAATGTTAAAAAACAGGCTGGTAATATGTCATATTTAAAAACAAAAGGTATTGTGATACGTGAAAAAAACACAGGTGAGGCAGACAAGATAATTACAATATTTTCCGAAAGCCATGGAAAAATAAGTGCAATAGCCAATAGTGCAAAAAGACCAAAAAGCAAATTGGTTGCCGGAACCCAGCTTTTATGCTATAGTGATTTTCTATTATACAGGAGCAGGGACATGTACAGGGTAAATACCTGTGATGTAATACAATCATTTTACCCTATCAGGGATGATATAATAAAACTTACATATGCGGCTCACCTTATAGATATAATCAGGGACGTAATACAGGAAAATCAATCTTCACAGGATTTGTTAAAGCTTTTTTTGAATACCTTGCATTTACTTGCAAAAAAAGAAAAGGACCCGGATTTAATAACATCAATTTTTGAATTAAGGATGCTTTCACTGATTGGTTATTCTCCCGGAGTTTCTTCCTGTTCACTATGTGGAAGCAAAGAGATAGATTTGTTCTTTTTCAGCTTTTCAAAATGTGGATTTATCTGTGAAAAATGTATAAAAAAAGGCGAGGAGGCAAAGCCAATTACAAAAGCAACGGCAAAAGCTTTGATGCATATAGTGTTTTCCGATGCAAAAAGCCTTTTCAGCTTTCAGATTTCAAAACAATCTCTTGAAGAGCTTGGTAATTTAACGAGACAGTATTTAAGGGAAAGGCTTGAAAAAGATTATAGGAAGCTTGATTATATACAAAAAATTTAGCTATGGAAAATAAAGGTGGTAGTATTTTTGTGAAAATGGCTGTTAATAAAAAGAACGAAGTTACATATTATACTTTTCCGCGCCTTGACGAATACAGTTTTATAAAGCATGGTTACAGCAGCAGATATGGAGGAACCAGCAGGGGGATATATGAGTCAATGAATCTTGGCTTTAATCTGGGTGATGAAAATAAAAATGTTTTGAAAAACTATGAGCTGTTTGCAAAAGCTTTGGGCATAAATTGCAATAATATGGTACTTTCTTCTCAATGTCATGAAACCCGAATAAGGAAAGTGAATGCAAATGACAGGGGAAAGGGCATTATAAGGGAACGGGATTATGAATGCGTCGACGGACTTGTTACAGATGAGAACAAGATTGCACTTGTTACTGTTTATGCAGATTGTGTCCCGCTGTTTTTTTTTGATCCTGTTAAAAAAATAATCGGACTTGCTCATGCAGGATGGAGGGGGACGGTGAAAAACATTGCGGCGAAGATGGTAGAAGTTTTTGTTTCAGATTATTCATCGGAAAAAGCCGACATAATTGCCGGTATTGGGCCGTCAATAGGAGTATGCTGTTTTGAAACAGGCGAGGACGTAAGAAATGAGATTGAAAGGAATGATAAGGATAATTTAAAATTTATGCATTACAGGTCAAATGGCAAGTATATGACGGACCTGTGGAAAATAAATGAAGCAAATCTTGTAAAGACAGGAATACAACATAACAACATAACCATATCTCAAATCTGTACGGCATGCAATAAAGACACATTTTTTTCCCACAGGGGGCACAGGGGAAAGAGGGGCAGCCAGGCTGCTGTGATATATATGGAAAGTTAAAAAATTATTGACTTACCTGCATACTTAATAATATAATATTAGTAAGTTTCATAGCATATCTAATGCCGTGCTGGGAAATAAAGGATTTTTTTATATTATGTAAAAAACAAGGAGGTATGGTTTGATGGAATATTTTACAAATGTACCAAAAATCAAGTATGAAGGTAAAGGATCAGATAATCCTCTCGCCTTCAAGTACTACAACCCTGATGAAAAGATTGGCACAAAGACAATGAAAGATCATTTAAGGTTTGCCGTAGCTTACTGGCATACATACCAGGGCAGGGGGGATGATCCGTTTGGTCCCGGAACAGCGGTAAGACCCTGGGACAGCATAAGTGATGAAATGGAGCTGGCAAAAGCAAAAGTTGAAGCTAACTTTGAGCTTTGTGAAAAGCTGGGGGTTCCGTTTTTCTGTTTTCATGACAGGGATATTTCGCCGGAAGCCGAAACTTTGAAAGAAACCAACAGGAGACTGGATGTAATAGCCGGCATGATTAAAGACAGGATGAAAAATAGTGATGTGAAGCTTTTATGGGGAACTACCAATACATTTTTCAATGCCAGGTTTGTACATGGGGCATCTACATCATGTAATGCAGATGTTTTTGCATACGCTGCGGCCCAGGTTAAAAAGGCAATGGAAATCACCATGGAGCTGGGTGGACAAAACTATGTATTCTGGGGAGGCAGGGAAGGATATGAAACCCTTTTGAATACAAATATGAAGCTTGAGCTTGACAATTTTGCACGATTTCTCAAGATGGCTGTGGATTATGCCCGGGAAATAGGCTTCGACGGGCAGTTCTTGATTGAACCGAAGCCTAAGGAACCAACAAAGCATCAGTATGATTTTGATGCCGCTGCCGTAATAGGATTTCTAAAAAGCTACGGACTGGATAAGCATTTTAAAATGAATATAGAGGCCAATCATGCAACTTTAGCGGGCCATACCTTCCAGCACGAGCTTAGGATATCAAGAATAAATGGAATGCTCGGAAGTATTGATGCCAACCAGGGAGATCTTTTACTCGGCTGGGATACGGACCAGTTTCCAACAAACATTTATGAAACTGCAATGGCAATGTATGAGGTTTTAAAAGACGGCGGATTCAAAAAGGGCGGACTCAATTTTGATGCCAAGGTGAGAAGGGGATCATTTGAACCGGAGGACCTGTTTTACTCACACATAGCAGGTATGGATGCCTTCGCAAAGGGTCTTAAAATAGCAGGTAAAATGCTTGAAGACGGAAAAATTGAAAGATTTGTTGAAGAACGATATGCCAGCTACCGGTCGGGTATAGGCAAAGATATTATAGAGGGCAGGGCCGGATTCAAAGAGCTGGAGGCATATGCCATGAATACAGACATCCGGAATAAATCAGGCAGGCAGGAAATGCTTGAAAGTATACTTAACCAGTATATCCTGGAAGGATAACAAATCATAAACTCAAAAAAGGCCGGGGAATTTAGGTTTAAATTCAAGGTTAACAGGCTCCCAAATGTATTACATCCATATCAATGAAGATATGAAGAGGCAAAACCTCTTACGGCACTGGAATCCTGAGTAAGAGGTTTTGCTGAATATTAATCATGAACTGCAATATTCACACCCTAAGCAATTTGCGCCTTAATCAATTTCAAGCAAGGAGCATACTAGATGTTGTATATGCTTATTATTCATACTACTAAATTTAGTATGCTTCATTAAGAAAATCATAACATAAGCAAATTGCTCACCCTGGATTTTTGTCCTAATAAATCATATTCTTGTATTATAATATATGTAGGGATATAATATACTTGATGATCTAAGAGAATGAAAATATGTTGGGAGCTATAAAAATGAGATTTTTTAATACGGCAGGACCAATAGTACCAGAAAAACATTATCATGTACCTATCGCTGACCGGATAAATATAGATAAAATATTAGAATTGATTGGACAAAATAAGTATTTTATATTACATGCACCAAGACAAAGTGGTAAAACTACCAGTCTCTTAACACTCATGAAGATACTAAATGACAGTGGTAAGTATAAATGTCTCTATGTAAATGTTGAAAGTGCACAAGTAACGAGGGAAAATGTGGTAGAGACAAATAAAGCTATTATTGAAATGTTGGAAAGAATGGAGAAAATCTATTTAAAAGAGAGTATATTTGAAAAAAATTCAAAAAAAGCATTGGAAAAAAGTGAGTTTACAGCATTGGCAAATATTCTGACATACTGGTCTTTAGAAAGTGAACTACCAACAATTCTTTTCATTGATGAAATAGATTCATTAGTGGGTGACTCTTTGATTTCTGTACTTCGTCAGCTTAGAAGCGGTTATACTTCAAGACCTTGTGCATTCCCTCAAAGTTTAATTCTTTGCGGTATTAGAGATGTTAAAGATTACAGAATATACTCAAGTAAAGAAAAAGAGGTAATTACCGGAGGAAGCTGTTTTAATGTAAATGCTAAATCTCTAAGTCTTGGAAATTTTACAAGAGCAGAAGTTGAATATTTATATAATCAGCATACTAAAGAAACCGGACAAAAATTTAGTAATGAAGTTATAGAATATGCATGGCAGCTTACAAATGGTCAACCATGGTTAGCAAATGCCCTTGCCTATGAAGCTTGTTTTGAAATAACAGAAGGTAAAAACAGAGAAAACACGATAACCAAGGAAATAATAAGCATAGCAAAAGAAAATTTAATAAAAGCAAGAGTTACTCATTTAGATCAACTGGTAGACAAATTAAAAGAGGAAAGGGTAAGAAGAGTAATATCACCTATATTAGAAGGAGCTTCATTCCATGAGATTCCACAGGATGATTTGCAATATGTGGTTGACTTAGGTTTGGTAAAAGTGGAAAATGGGAAAGCTAAAATATCAAATTTAATATATCAGGAAGTAATACCCAGAGAATTGACATATATAACTCAAATTAGTTTAGCAGCTTATTTTGAGCCTCAATGGTATGTTAATGAAGACGGAAGTCTGGACATAATTAAACTAATTGAAAGTTTTCAAGAATTTTTTAGAGAAAATTCAGAAAGCTGGGTAGAACGTTTTCAATATAAAGAATCAGGACCACAATTACTGCTTCAAGCCTTTCTACAGAGAATAGTAAATGGAGGAGGAAGAATATTTAGAGAATATGGTCTTGGCAGAATGCGAACAGATTTGTTAATAGAATGGAAAGATAATAAAAAATATGTACTAGAATTAAAAATCCTGCATAAATCTTTAGAACACACCAGATCACAGGGTATAAGTCAAACAATAGAGTACATGGACAAAACAGCTACAAAAATTGGGCACCTTTTAATATTTGATAGAAGAGAAAATAGGAGTTGGGATGATAAAATATTTAAAGAAGAAAGAATAGTTGAGGGTAAAAAAGTAGTGATATGGGGTATGTAAAACAGGTATAAATCTTCTCAATGGTAAGTGATACTTCCTGTTTTGATTCGAAAGACAGCGTGCATATCCGTGGTATTTCGGAGGCTTTCTTCAAACTTATCCGTAAGATTAAGTGATATGGGTACGCTGGGAAGGATTGATATATTTGAATGAGATTATTGAAGCCGTTGAAGCTTATCCTATTATCGGGGCAATCAGAAAAGAAGCAGATATGGAAGATGTTATGCAATCGGGTGTGAGAGTAGTTTTTCTACTCCAGGCAGACATCTTTAACATTCATGAACTGGTAAAGAGGATAAAAGGAGCGGGAAAAAAAGTATTTGTCCATATGGATTTTATAGAAGGACTTGGTAATGACCATAAGGCACTTGACTATATTATGAAGGCAATCAAACCAGATGGTATTATCAGCACCCGCAGTGCACATATCAAATATGTGAAAAAACAGGGTGTTTTTACAATACAAAGATTTTTCATGATTGACAGCCTGTCATATGAAACAGCAGTCAAAACAGTGAAATCTATTATGCCGGATATGGTGGAAGTAATGCCGGGAGTAATACCCGGCGTTATAAAAAGGCTTAGCAGCCAGATTTTTGTACCAATTATTGCAGGGGGACTTGTAGATAAAAAAAATGATATTATAGAAGTTATAAAGGCCGGAGCTTTAGGAGTTTCTACCGGGAAAAAAGAGCTTTGGGATATATAAACAAAACATCTGGTATGGTCATTATTTGGAACATATACAAAGCAAATTGTTTATGATAGAAAGTAAACAGCTTTGTTTTGAAGCCTTGAGATATAATGATAAAAGTGGTATAATTGGATAGTGGCCTGTTAAGCTTGGTTGGAAAACAGTTAACATGCTTTTTGGGCTTTCAGAAAATCAAATATGATGAATGTGTGGAGACCTGGAGTCACATTGAAACATGGGCATTATAAGCCTAGTGTTTTGATGTGGCTTTTTTGTTTTTTTAATACTTTAAGCCGGGAAGTGTTCTATATGGAGTATGATGCAGCAATAATAGGTGCCGGGGTGGTAGGCTCTTTAATTGGAAGGGAGCTTTCAAAATATGATCTTAATGTTTGTTTAATTGAAAAGGCGGAAGATGTGGCAATGGGCAGCAGTAAAGCCAATAGCGCAGTTATTCATGCCGGTTACGATGCAAATCCGGGGAGTTTAAAAGCCATGCTGAATGTACGGGGAAATATGCTTATGGAGAAGTTGGCAAGAGAATTGGATGTTCCCTTTAAAAGAATAGGCTCCCTTGTACTGGCATTTAATGAAAAAGATATGTTACAGTTGGAGAAATTATACCAAAAGGGAATTAAAAACCATGTTCCTGATATTGAAATTTTAAGCAGAAGACGGGTACTGGAGATGGAGCCCCAATTGTCCCGGAAAATTACTGGTGCATTGTATGCACCAACAGCAGGCATTGTTTCTCCATACGATTTGACGGTAGGAGCAGTTGAAAATGCAGCTGAAAATGGAATTGAGCTTATACTGGGAAAAAAAGTCCTGGATATAAAACCATACAAGGGAAAGTTTACCATAATAATGGGAACAGATGTGATATACAGCAGATATGTTATCAATGCGGCGGGAGTTTATGCAGATTTGATTTCTGCAATGGTGGGTGAAACCGAATTCTCAATAATACCCAGGAGGGGAGAGTACATGCTTTTTGATAAAAAGATTGGAAATATTGTAAGCAGTATAATCTTCAATACTCCTTCCGCGACGGGAAAAGGCATTTTGGCTACACCCACTGTTGACGGCAATCTTCTAATTGGCCCGAATGCACATGATATTAAGGACAAAAATGATGTTTCAACAACGGCTGAAGGCATGCAGGAAGTACTTGAAGGCGCAGGCAAATTAATTCCCGCTTTTAATCAGCGTGAAATTATAACATCATTTGCAGGTATCCGGGCAGCCCCATCTACGGAAGATTTTATAATTAAAGCTTCACAAACAACAAAGGGTTTTGTGAATGCAGGAGGGATAGAATCACCGGGATTATCTGCTGCTCCTGCAATTGCAGAATATGTAAGGGATATTCTTATATCCGAAGGGCTAACATTGAACAAAAAGAAAAATTATTATTTAGTGAGGAGGCCTGTCATTCGTTTCAGAGAAATTAACGATAATCAAAAAGTGCGGATTATAAAAGAGGATCCCCGCTATGGGAATATTATCTGCAGGTGTGAAAAAGTAACGGAAGGTGAAATTGTAGATTGTATTCACAGACCTGCCGGCGCAAGGAATTCAGACGCTGTAAAAAGAAGGACAAGAGCAGGGATGGGCAGGTGCCAGGGAGGATTCTGTATGCCTGGAGTAGTGGGTATACTGGCACGTGAATTAGATATTCCGGCAGATAAAGTTACAAAATTCGGCGGCAATTCCAGGCTGCTGCTGCGAAAAACGAAATGACTTTTACGAGGAGGTTTCTTTGGATGGAGAACATTGGCCTGGTTGTCATAGGTGGGGGCCCTGCAGGGCTTGCCGCCGCAATAGAAGCTTATAAAAACGGCGTAAGGGATATACTGGTTTTGGAGAGGGAAAGGGAGCTGGGAGGTATACTGAAACAATGCATTCACAATGGTTTTGGTTTGCATATATTTGGAGAGGAGCTGACAGGTCCTGAATATGCATGGCGTTATATTAAGCAGTTAAAAGAATTGGGAATTGTATATAAGCTGAATACAACGGTATTGAATATTAGCCATGATAAAATTGTTACAGCGGTAAACAGCAATGACGGCCTTATACGTTTAAGAGGGAAAGCTGTTATACTGGCAATGGGTTGCAGGGAGCGTACCAGAGGGGCATTGAATATTCCGGGGACCAGGCCGGCAGGAGTTTATACCGCCGGTACAGCACAGAGGTTTGTGAATATGGAAGGATATTTACCGGGAAAAAAAGCTGTTATTCTAGGGTCAGGTGACATTGGGCTTATCATGGCCCGGAGGATGACATTAGAAGGCGCTAAGGTCAAGATGGTATGTGAGCTTCTTCCATATTCGGGAGGATTGACCCGCAATATTGTCCAATGTCTCCATGATTTCGGAATTCCTTTAAAATTAAGTCATACGGTTGTTGCTATTGACGGCAGGGAAAGGTTGGAAGGTGTTACAGTTTGCCGGGTTGATGAAAATAGAAGGCCCATCATGGAAACCGCAGAATATGTTGAGTGTGATACTTTGCTTTTATCGGTAGGTTTGATACCTGAGAACGAGCTGTCTGAAGAAGCAGGTATAGAAATTGATCCGGCAACTTCAGGGCCGGTTGTCAATGAATCAATGGAAACATCCGTTGAAGGAATATTTGCATGCGGGAATGTGGTACATGTCCATGACCTGGTAGATTATGTAACACAGGAGAGCAAAATGGCAGGAAGGTGTGCCGCAGAATATGTGAAGGGCACAGGTGAAATCCATGAAGGCAAAATATATAAAACTCTTGCGGGAAATAGTGTACTTTATGTTGTACCCCAGATTATCCGTAAAAATTTTGTAAAGGATGAAATCAAATTTTTTTTCAGGGTAAAAAATATTTATAAAAATATTAACGTAGTAATAAAATCAGGTAATAGTTTATTGAACACGCAGAAGAAGCTGAAAGTAACACCGGGTGAAATGGAAAGCATCAGGCTTTCAAAAAAACAAATGGAATTTTTAAATCAAAAAAGTGACATTTATGTTGAATTGGAGGAGGGTTAAAAATGACTGAAAAGAGAAGCTTAATATGTATTGCATGTCCTCTTGGATGCGGTATGGATATAGTCATGGGAAATGGCATGGTTAAAAGTGTAAAAGGCAATGGCTGCAAAAAGGGGGTTTGTTATGCACAAACAGAATGTACAAATCCCACTAGAATTTTAACCACAACAATGAGAGTTGAAAAAGGAAAATATCCTTTGGTCCCAGTGAAATCGGAAAAGGGCTTACCCAAACATTTATTAATGGAATGCATGGAAGCTGTTAATAATTTAAAAGCAACGGCACCGGTTCACATTGGAGATATACTGGTAGAGAACATTTTGAATTCAGGTATTAACATTGCAGCAACGAATAACGTAGAAAAATTAGCAGAATAAAAATTGACAAAAGCTTAAAAAGGGAGTAATATATAAATAGAATATTTCGCAACACGAAATATTCTATGGAGGTAATTTATGCTTGACTATGATGAAATACTTGATTTTGTATTTAAATATATTAAAAAGCTTTTCTACCCTGAGGAATGGATTAAAATAGACCTGGAGCTTTCCAAGTCTGAAATTTTCACCATAATGCTTGTTGACAGGCATGGAGAAATAATAATGAGCCAGGTTGCAGATTATATAAATATTCCTATGAGTACTGCTACGGGTATAGTGGATAGGCTGGTTAAAAACAGTTATTTAAGGAGGGAAAGAAGCGAGGCCGACAGAAGGCATGTAGTAATAAAGCTGACAGATAAAGGCAAGGAACAGGTTGTCAGGTTGAAAAACACCATGCAAAAGTATATACAGATGGTCTATGATGCCTTGACGTATGAAGAACGTCAAATGATATATAATGTATTTTTAAAGGTAGTAAATATAATAGAAAACAAAAATACGGATGAAAGCCTTCAAAAGACTGAAAACAAAGAAATTAAAAAAATTAATATCCAATAAGCGGCCCATTTAAAAAATGGGCTTTAAATAAAACAAATATTACGACTTGCGAAATATTCATTAAATGAATTTTACGCAATCAAAATTTTAGGAGGTAATAGTATGAGGATTATATTGTATACGGGAAAAGGCGGGGTAGGAAAAACAAGCATAGCTGCAGCTACAGCAGTGAAAAGTGCAGAAAAGGGCTTGAAAACTTTGGTTGTAAGTACTGATGCTGCCCACAGCCTGAGAGATTCATTTGATATAGGGCTGTCCCCGGAGCCGGTGGAAATAAAAGAAAATCTCTGGGCACAGGAAATAGATTCCATCCATGAAGTGGAGCAAGGCTGGGGCAAGGTTCAAGAATACCTGACGGCACTTTTAACATCCAAAACCATTAAGAATATTACTACGGAAGAATTGACTGTATTTCCGGGAATGGAGGATTTATTAAGCCTTTTAAGGATTCTCAAATATTATAAGGAGAAAACCTTTGATGTCATTATAATAGACTGTGCGCCCACAGGTGAAACACTGGCTTTGCTGAGCTTTCCCGATATGCTCAGGTGGTGGATGGACAAATTATTCCCTTTAAAAAGGAAGGCCGTAAAGCTTGTAAAGCCAATTGCAGAGCCAATCCTTGGAATTCCCATGCCTTCCGACAATGTAATGGGTGAGATTGAAAGGATATACAACCAGTTGGATGAAATGAGGAAAATACTTGCAAACAGGGAAATAACCAGTGTCAGGATAGTTGTGAATCCTGAAAAAATGGTTATAAAAGAGGCACAGAGAAGCTTCACATATTTAAATATTTATGATTATAATATTGATGCCGTTGTCGTGAACAGGGTTATCCCGGAAAATGTTTCCGACGATTATTTCAAGGTCTGGAAGGATATACAGAAAAAATACAAGGAGATGATAATGGAAAGCTTTTCACCCCTCCCAATTTACTATTCGCCGCTTTTTGAAAAAGAGGTTGTCGGATTTGAAATGTTAAAAAGGATGGGTGATGAGATTTTTATTGACGAAGATCCCATAAGCATAAAATATAATTCCCGTATCCAGGAGTTCACAAAGGTTGACGAAGAATATATTTTTTCCATTTATATGCCTTTCGTAGAAAAGAAGGACGTAACCTTGAATCAGAAATATGATGAGATGATTGTCAGGGTGGGTAATGTTAAGCGAAGTATGACACTGCCAAGGACATTGCTTAATATGTCGGTTAAGGGAGCAAAGTTTGAGAACGAAATGTTAAAAATCAGGTTTGGAGGTCAGGAAAATGGATAATAAGGATATTATAAAAAATATTATTTCAATTAAGATTGAATTAATTAACAGGCTGATAAACGTACTTCCCCCTGATATAAGGGAAAGTGCCTTAGATTTGCACCGGGAAATAATCAAAGCAGTTGGTGAGGCAGCCGACGAAGCATTAAAGGATTCAAATACAAATAAAAAGGATGAAGCTTTAAAAAAAATAACCATTGAGTAAACTTGACATAGGACCGGTTTTGTCAAAAACTAGGAGTCTGCTCGGGAAATCTGCATGCAAGACTTTCCGAGCCTCAACTAACCATAGAAATTTTTGTTTCCTTTTCCTGCAGGCCCTGCCAGATTTAACTGGCCTTTTCCTTTTACTCCTTCTTTGCTGCCGTCAAAAGCGGGATCTGCATATTTTATAAACCATGCTTCCAATCTGCCTTTTAAATCAAGTGTTATTTGTCTACATGAATCTTCACCAATTAAATTTTTGCTTTCGTCCGGGTCATTAATCAGGTCATATAATTCATGAGGGCCATAGGGATACCTGTGTACATATTTCCACTCTTTTGTACGTATCATCCGGACAGGACCATATTCATCAAATATGACAACGTCTTCTCTTCCTGCTTTTTTTACTCCCTTTAATATGGGCATGAAGCTTTGTCCCGGCAGTTTTTCTTTGACGGGATTTTCAAATCCTAAGTATTCCAATAATGTAGGCATTATATCGTAATGGCTTAACATTTCTTCACAGACTTCATTTTTAATGCTTAAATCCGGTAAAGATATTAACATAGGCACTTTTACCGATGTATCATACATATTTAGAGGGAATGTTCCGTTCCCTTTTCCGAAAATGCCGTGATGGCCCATATTCATGCCATTGTCAGAAGTAAAAATAATGACTGTATTTTCTCTTAGTCCCGTTTGCTCAAGTTTTTGTATTATTCTGCCAATACCTCTATCCATAGCCGTTATTGCGGCAAAGTAACCTTGAAGGGCTTCTCTTCTTTTATCTCCTTTAAAACGCTTGGCTCCTTCAATGATCCATGGGTGCATAGGTACATTTGGTACGGACGCAAATTCACAATCCTTGTACAAATTCCAAATTTCTTCCGGATGGTCATCTTTACTCCAGGGAGCGTGAGGTGCGGTATAATGGACACTTAAATAAAAAGGCCTATCTTCATCCCTGCTTTGGTCCAAAAATTTTACAGCATCTTCGGTAATGAGGTCGGTTACATATTTATTTCCCAGGACCACTTTATCATTTCGTATCAGTTCAGGCTGAAAGTATTTACAGCCTCCTTTGGCAAGAACCGACCAATATTCAAACCCTTTCTGCCTAACCACGCTATTCCCTAAATGCCATTTACCCACCATGCCGCACTTGTAACTATTTTGTGCAAGTATTTCGGTATAAGCTAATTGTCCTTTTAGATAATCTATGGGTTTACTTTCATCCTTTAAGCTTCCAAATTGTTTCATTTCATCCGATAAACTGTCATAATCAATATTACCGGAACGAATCCAGTCATGCACTCCATGCTGTGAGGGTATTCTTCCTGTTAGAATTGACGCACGTGCAGGTGAACATACCGGTGATACACAGAAAAAATTGTTGAATCGAATACCTTCTTCTGCCAATCTATCTATATTCGGTGTTATTAATTCTTTATTCCCTGAGCACCCCATTGCCCATGGCCCTTGATCATCTGACAATATAAAAACAATGTTCGGTTTTTTGCTGTTTTTAACAGACATTTAATCAACTCCCTTTGATTATATATTTCAACTTGATATTAAATACAAATTACATTTTAAGATTCATTTCCTGGTGTGTTTTTCCATTGACATTAATAACACCTTGTTTCATCATCAGGCTTTGAAGCAATTCAATTCTTTTACGGATTCCATAACACAAAGCATCGCACCTTGCCGTATCTATGTATGCAGAAGCTTTAAGTATTTCTTTGCATTCTTCATCTATTCCATGAAGTGCTGAAAAATCTATCCATTCAAGTGAACCAGCCAATTTTATCTGCTCTGAATGGTAACTTTTAAACGGTTTGCTTGGTACATCCTTGTGAGGTTTGATGTTTTGCACCAGTTGGTCATGCCACATACTTGTGCCACAATCGAACAGGGGTGCTGCACCGGTCCATTCAAGAGTGTTTACATCCCTTACCGCACCGAAATTGCTATAGTGACGGTCACTATTGGCGATAATGAAATCAACAGCCAGCATATAGTCAATGCTCTCTTTAATATTGGGTATTCCCAGGTGCTCACAGCAACTCAAATAATGGTTGTATGGCGATACATGATTCGGTTTTTTCTCCGTTTGGCAGATGTTCCACGCGCTCACCAATTCGGTATCGGTATTAATGAAGTTTTCGCATACACTGTATGGATAGTTGTTCTCCCACACTAATGCATATGATGTATATGGTTCTTTTTTAAGTCGTCTTTGAATGGCACTTGCAACAACTTCATTTAACGGCTCCTGGTTAAATGGATTACTTCCTGCTTTGATGAGGCAGAGTTTCCCGTCAATAATTTTCCATTTCTTCTTCAGCCAGCCATCGGAAGTATTATCCGGTGACATTAAATCCAGGTCCTCGCTCTGTACTTCTTGACCAAACAATACATTACCGACATCATCACTGAATGTGTTCTCAAAAAAATTCACCTTATTCCATTCCATCGGATTACTTTTTGGATTTATCCAGTACTGGTCGGACAGGCTAAGTCCGAAGCATTTTAGCAGCAGTTGCTCAGTATACGGTACTTGCATAATTTCAAGCGCATCCCTTATACCGTAACGGCTTGCGGGAATTGAGCGTCCCTGCCACCACTTGTTTAATGAGCTTATATCAGTTTTTTTTTCTGATATGCGTACACCAACAGGCAGATGCTTTTTATTATGAATCTCAACAATTTTTAATATGCTTGCCGTTTCCCCATGAATTTCCAAATCCAATACAGGTGTATTTTTGCTCATTAATGTATATATCACGGAAATATCCCTCCTGTTCATCACAGATTTGCGTAGCTCATCTATCTTGAAGGCTATCCTTTATTGCTATATATTATAACACTAATTGTAGAAAAAAGGTAATGCGTTTTGTTTCAGTCATTTAGACCTTTTGATCAACAAGAAAAAAAGAATATTCTTTTTCACGCCATACCTCAAATTCACTTTTTGCTATGTTTACCATTCTGCAATACTGCCATCTTCATGGCGCCATACAGGGCTCTTCCAGTTGTGCTCTGTTTGGCTTTGCTGTCTTACATAATCTTCATTGATTTCTATGCCAAGGCCGGGATTTTTAAACGCATCTACGTATCCTTCTTTAAACTCGAATACAGAGTTATCCTGCAGATAATCCAACAAATCATTTCCCTTATTATAATGGATTCCCAGGCTCTGTTCCTGTATAGTCGCATTTGGAGTACAAGTGTCCAGCTGCAAACACGAAGCTAAGGCTATTGGACCTAACGGACAGTGAGGAGCTACTGACACATCATATGCTTCTGCCATGGCTGCAATCTTCCTGCATTCGCTAATACCGCCCGCATGGGATAAATCCGGCTGTATAATATCCACATATCCTTCATGTAATATCCTTTTAAAGTCCCAGCGGGAATACATTCTTTCACCCGTAGCAATCGGTGCTGGTGTATGCTGTGCTATTACTTTTAGAGCATCCAGATTCTCTGCCAGGACCGGTTCCTCAATAAACATAATTCTATATGGCACTAACTCCTTCATAAGTGCTTTGGCCGTGGCTTTATGCAGCCGCCCGTGGAAATCCAAAGCAATACCTAAACTATTCCCGCAGGCATCTCGTATTGCACCGACACGCTCAATAACTTCATCAATCTTCCCATTGCTGTCTATATAGTCTGTTTCATCTGTTGCATTCATTTTTATTGCTGTAAAGCCCAATTCGCGCTTTTCTTTTGCTTCTACTGCCGCATTACTGGGTTTATCCCCGGCTATCCAGGAATAAAGCCGTACTTTATGCCTGACCTGTCCTCCGAAAAGCTCATATATAGGAACACCTAAAGCTTTACCTTTTATATCCCATAATGCCTGGTCTATGCCTGAAATTGCTGACATTAATACAGGGCCACCTCTGTAGAATCCTGATCTATATAGTTTCTGCCAAATATCTTCGATATTATTTGCATCTTCAGCAATTAGATAGTCTTCCATTTCATGTATGCATGCCCGTACTGTCCTGGCCCTTCCTTCAACTACAGGTTCACCCCAGCCCGATATTCCATTGTCTGTTGATATCTTTAAGAACAGCCATCTAGGCGGTACTAAAAATGTTTCTATTGTTTTAATTTTCATATGATATACTTCCTTTATTATTATATATTTTTGTTATAAAACCTATAAGATTTATTAAACTCTCCATATCCTTTCGCAGTTTTTTGACGTGGTTTCTATAAGAACATCCAGCATACGATGCATTGCCGTTGATTCTAGTCCGGTACCTTTACCCCATAGATTATTTAACTCATGAGGATCATTTTTATGATCAAACAATTCCCCATAGTTTAGTGCAGGAACATAGCTGAATCTATAATCATCTGTAACTATCGTTTTCATAAATATATCCCGGTCTAAATGGTTAATAAGGTCCCGCTGTGTCGCTTCCCTGTTCCTCTCATCTTTTAGATGTCCGAATATGTTTTTGCTTAATCCACCATCCGGGTCATAACACTCATGCCTGTGTTCAATCAATGCATAATCCCTTACAGAGCCAGTTTCACCCGATACTACATTTCGTAAAGTTGTTCCTTGATTTGCAGAATGGGGTTTAATGCCGGAAGCATCATAGAAAGTTGCCGCAAGGTCTATCTGACTGCTGACTTCATTTACAATATTATTCTTCTTTGATATAAAGGGCCACTTAATAATCATAGGTACTTTTGTTACTCCTGTGATGTGAACAGCACCCTTCCTATGCAATCCGTGGTCTCCCATCCAGTCGCCATGATCTGATGTGTACACAACGATTGTGTTGTCTGAAAGATTCTGCTTCTCCAATGAATTAAGTATCCTGCCAACTGCAGCATCAACAAGAGAGACCATACCGTAATACAACGCAATTATCTCCTGGAGTCTTCTATCAGAGATCTTATCGTTTTTATCCCTGTATATATAATGGTCAATATGGGACGGAAGTGTATCGCCCCATTCACCTTCGCGCTTTGGCGGCAGCCCAATATCCTTTGGATCATACATATCACAGTACGGACGAGGAGGTTGAAATGGCGGATGGGGTTCAGGTATTCCTATTGATAAAAAGAAGGGATTATCAGCATTTGATTCAAAAAACTCATCCGCTTGTTCAGCTATCCATGATGCCGGATGTATATCCATATCAAAGGGTGATTTCCATGCATCATAACTCTTGTCATCAACTAAGGAGTTTTCACGAAGGAATAATTCCTTTTTATCTTTATGGTTATCTTCAAGCCATAGTCCGTAATGACCGCCGTCAATACAGTAATCACCGTGTCCTAGCGTCATACGAACATGATCATAACCAAAATAATTCATATCGAAATTGCGCCAGTATTCCCAGCAGGTTTCACTGTCAATTTCATAATCAACATTGTGCAGGCTCATTGATTCGGGATATAAATTTGGATTTCCGTGGTATGGAGTCAGATGTATTTTTCCAATAGCACCTGTTTGATAACCATTTTGATTAAGCTCCTTGACCACATTGTCCCTGTCGTATGAAAGAGCAGTACCATTTCTCCACAACCCATGTGAATGAATATACTCCCCCGTTACCCAGGTAGCTCTGGATGGTGAACAAAGGGGATGGCTGCAGTGTGCATTTAAAAAAGTTGTTCCCTGTTCTGCAAGTCTGTCAATATTGGGAGTTTTAACTATCTTATTACCATAGCAGCCCAATGTGTCAGCTCGCTGCTGGTCTGTATGTATGAATAATATATTATATCTTTTATTCTCCAAAATTTACCTCCTTTGCTTCCTGTGCTGCCACTATCCTTTAACAGATCCTTCCAATCCTTCTATGAAGAACCTCTGGAAAGCTAAAAATACTGTTATAATAGGAATAATCGCTATAGTAGCCGCTGCACACAATCCTGTCCAGTCCGCTGTACCTTCGCCAAAGAATGCATATAGCCCTACGCCTATAGTTCTCATGCTGGGTTTATTCAGTGTAAATATAAGCGGAACCATAAAGTCGTTCCATGCGCTGATGAAGTTAAATATACCGACAGTCGCAAAGACCGGCTTAGCCAATGGAAGCATAATTCTTATAAAAACAGTTAAATAACCTCCGCCGTCTATTCTAACTGATTCCTCCAACTCCTTCGGAACTGACATAAAGTACCTCATAAACAGCAGGATTGCCATAACATGTGCAGGACCTCCAATTGCCAGTATGACTCCCAAATAGGTATTGTTTAGTCCTAAGGCATTAATAATCTTATATATGGGTATTATACCTACGCTTTTTGGAAAAAACATTGTCGCCAACAATACTGCAAGCAATAGCTTTTTCCCCGCAAGATTTTGTTTAGCAAACGCATATCCTGCCATTGAAGCCACTATCAGCACCAATATTACAACACCGCAGGTGATAATAACTGAGTTAAGCAAATACTGCTCAAATCGTGCTGCTTTCCATGCCCTGACAAAATTATACAATACAGGTTTTTCCGGTATTATTCTCAGCCCTTTCAAGAACATTTCAGGAGGTGTTTTAAATGCATTTGATACCATCCACAAAAATGGATAACACCATAAAAAGCATAAAGGGATAAATATAACATTAGTTGCAATGCTTTTTTTCATATAGTTTAATTTAAAAAGTTTACTAGACTTAACAGTCTTTTTTATTGTTGTCATATTCTTTGCCTAAGAGTCCGAGCGGACTCCTAGGAGCCTGTGACAGGCTCCTAGCCTCCTTCTTATTTGTTCTTTTCCTGTACTCTTGCTGTAATGCCGTTGAAAATTAACGTAATGCCTATAACAACCAGAGCAAAGAATATTCCTCCAGCCGATGCAAAACCATATTTGATAACAGACTGCTCAGGATTGAATGCATAGCGGTACAAATAGGTATCGATAACATCAGAAGCAAATGCGGGACCGCCATTGGTCATTGTTTTAACTATATCGAAAGGATATAATCCGTTTTTAAATGCAAATAGAGCGATAACTAAGCCGAATGGAGCTATTATGGGAAGCGTTATTCGCCAAAAAGTCTGCACAGAATTAGCACCATCAATTTTTGCAGCCTTGTAAACATCTCTGGGTACTGTTTGCAATGCTGCAAGCCAGTATACAAGGCTTACACCGATATTCTTCCAAATTGATACAGCAATAGTGCTCCAAAGCGAAAGATCGGGGGAACTTAAAAACATTATAGGCTTTTTAATAATTCCCAGCTCTGTCAGAGCCATATTTATCGGTCCGTTTATAGGTCCGAAGATCATTGCCATTACCATACCTATTACAGAGGTAGTGGTTATAACGGGCAGAAATATCATAAGCCTGTAAATATTTTTCAATTTAGCGGTGGTATTATTAAGCGCTACAGCTATTAAAAGCGATATACCCGCCTGAAATAATAAATGCGACGCTGCGAATACAAGTGTGTTCTTAAGAGCTTTCCAGTAATAAGGATCACTGATTGCTTCTTTGTAGTTTCTTAATCCAACAAACTTGTTCAAAGGACCGAAGCCATCCCATTCATAAAATGAGTATGAAATGATATTGTATATCGGATAAAGAGTAAACATAACAAACAGCACAAGCATAGGAAGCAAAAACGCATAATTCCACTTGTTATCTATAATATTTTTCAATTTTGTCTTCATAATTTCTCCTTACGAAAATAATCCGTAGAGCTGTCTAAATCTTCCTTAAAGTCAGTCCTGTAACCATCTTTGTATCCTGTGAATGCTAAATTCTACTAAATTGCTGTAATTAAACAGCATTTTCTCATGCATTTTTAGCCGAATCTCTATGTGTAACTATTTAGTTTTACATCCTTATTTGATATAATCTTTGTCTTGATTCCAATCTGAAGGATATATTAAAGCCTCTCTTGTAATATCGCTTCCCTCTGCCTGCATTGCAGCAATTTGTTCGTCTATAACTTGATTCATTTTTGTATCATACTCTTTTGCCAATTCTTCAAAGGATACATCATCAACAATGCTTAGCATAAACAAATCTTTCAAAGCTGGTTTTGGGGCGTTAGCCAAAATTTTAGAAATAAGAATATTAGCTTCGGGATGTATATCTATTGGATTTGGCGCAACTCTTAAGAACTCGTCTGCTAATGCCATGTTTTCAGCCATGTAATCTGGCATTGTACCTTCTGCATAGCTATTATAACTGACTGTAACCCTGCCTTGTGTATCATAGAAGTCTTGTTGGAATTCTACAGAGGAGATAAACTCCAGTACTTTCCAAGCAGCTTCCGGATTTTCACATTGACTGCTCATAGCATAGTACGGGTCAACCGGTGCATAGATGTAGCGATATCCGTTGTCATCTGCAGCGCGTTTTGGTGGTAATGCCACTTTCAAGTTTGAATCAGGATTTGCTTCGATTATTCTTGGTGAGTACCAAGCTTGGCCGGCTAATATTGCTACTTGTCCCATAGCAAAGCTTTGTATTAAAGTATCTGCATTTGCAGACTCATATCCCGGAAGCAACAGACCATCTTTGTGTAATCCTTTTACATATTCTGCTGCGGCAATAAATGCTTCATTTGCTGCTTGTGATTCACCTGTATCAATGTTGAAGACAAAGTTACCTTCTGTCAGATGAGCATCAACAACTCTTGTTCTTATTGTTTCTGCTAATTCATAGAAGCAGCTTGCTGCATTCGTTCCCACGATGCCCAAACCAAATTCCTTTCCAGCACCGCCCTCTGTAATTGTTGAAAGCATTTCCTTAAATTCGTCCCAAGTCTTAGCTGGTTCTTTGTAGCCATACTTATTAAGTATATCCATGTTGTAGATAAATGGCCTGAAGGCAGGGAATTGGTTTGCTATTAATGGTAATCCATAAATTTGACCTTCAATCATCAGTCCGCCATTCGGAGCAAATGCGCCGTCAGGATAGCTGCCTTTCATATCTTCTGTAATAAAATCATCTAAAGGCATCAACCAGCCTTTTTCATATGATATTAGCATTGATGTAGGTAAAGACCCGCTCACTCTGAAAATATCGGGAAGTCCTTCATCACCTGTGTACATAAGCTGAATTGCGTTTCCGTATGCTTCATTATCATTAGGTGTGAACATCAAGTTTACCTTAATGTTATAATTTGCTTTTTCGAATTCCTCTATCATTGAAATATAGAAATCCTCTTCATGAGCAGGGCCAGGCAGTACTAAACTTACCTCAACAGGTTCCGCAGGACCCTCGTCTTTCACTCCGGTACTTTCCTTAGGATCGTCTGCAGGTTTACCTTCAGGTGCATCTGGAGTTGCAGCACAGCCCAGCAATGAAACCATGATTAAAAGTACCATAATAATTGCTAGTAGTCTTTTCATTTTCTCCTCCTTTTTTCTTAAGAATTAGTATTTCTTAAGAATTATTATTTAATAAATACATTATAATCAAGTATAAATGCTAAGTCACCTTAGATTACTGCTCAAAAGCTATACAATTCTAACAACAGTTTCATTGGTCAGGTGTAATATTATACAATACACTGCCTATATGTTATAATAATTCTGTTAATATCTATATTTTGCATCAAAATAATTATAGCATTATGTTATAGTGTGTATTACACACAAGGATGGGATAAATAGCATGAAAAAAATCTCTATATTTAGAAGAATAATGCTTATAAGCTCTATGATAACACTGACTGCTGTAGTGGCAGCTTCAAGTTTTGTCAGAAGCTATATTTTCTCATATTCACGGCAGCAGGAAAAGATGCACATTGCTACTACAGCCAATTATGTCTCCAGTACATTACAAGAACAGGTTTCCATCCTTACAAATCAATTTAACAGAATAAATGCAGCGTTAAGGATGGGCCCAAAATATGAAGATGATATTGAATATTATATGCAGACACGAATGATTGTGCCATTGGCATTTTTCCACGATATTTATTATATTGACACAGACAATGAAAATACATACTCATTGTTAGGACGGAATATATCTAAAAAAAAACAGTCAGCGATTATTAACCTATTTGAAACCAAACAGTCAGCTAAGCTGTTTTCTCTGGATATTCAAGATTTAAATCCCTTAACTTATACATATATTACGGCAATAGAAAATACAAGTGCTAAAATAAGGCTTTTGTGCTATGATATCAATCTTTATGAACTTAATGAATATATCAATACGCTTAACTACTCAAAGTTCAATTCTGTCGTTGTATCCGACAACAATAATAATATAGTGCTTAGTGATGTGAATCTGACGAATCAAGCATACTCTGAAATTAAAAATGATTTAATATCATACTTCAACTCGGAGGAAACAACTAAAGTTATAACATCAGCTTCCAATCAGACCTACTATGCCTATTCTGTGAATATCAATTCTATGGGATGGAAGCTGACGGTTTTTTCAAAGATAGGTGATATCGCTACTGAAACTGAGTCCGTTGTTTTCTATATTATAGGTTTTATAATATTATTCCTGATTATACAGTTTATAGCTACTACTATTGAGTGGAGCATAATCACCAAAGCATTCAATGAAATTATCGTTCACATACAAAACATACGCAACAATATATTCGGTTCAAAGGTCTCAAAAGTCTATGCACGAGAATTTGTCCCGATTGTGGAGGCATTTAACGACATGTCAGAAGACCTTCACAATACTATTAACCAGAAACTAAAGGCAGAAAGAACACGTCAATACTATGAATACAGGGCGCTCATTGCACAGGTTAATCCTCATTTTCTGTACAATACCCTTAACTCCATTAATGCATTACTTGATTTAAAAAGGTATGGGGATATCCGGTCTATTAATACTGCGCTTATATCCATGCTATCCTATAGTCTCGCAAAAAACGGGCAAGCCGTAAGAATTGGTGAAGAGATAGAGCTGGTAACCAAATATGTGGATATGCAAAAGATACGATACAATAACCGTTTTTCGCTCAAAGTATCTCTGAACGAGGAGATAATGTCCAAAACCATACTCCATATGTCAATAATGCCGTTGGTGGAAAATGCAATATTCCACGGATTTCCGTATAAAGATACCAAAAACGGTATAATAGATATTTCGGGATACATTGCAAAAGACGGAGAAAGTATCTGTTTAATTATCAGAGATAACGGCATTGGAATAAGTGATCAAAAAATCAAAGAGATAATGAAAGATAATAGTATAGATGTGGACATTAAGGATTTATATCAAACTAAAAACAGATATGTAAGTATTGGAATCAAAAATGTGCATGACAGATTAAAGCTCTATTATGGTGATAAGTACGGTCTCCGACTAGAAAGCGAACCGGACAAAAGGACGGAAGTGACTGTTTTGATTCCTAACAGAGACTTCTAATAGCAAAGAGGATAAATATATGAGCTTGATAAAAATACTAGTAGTTGATGACGAGGACCTGATAAGGGATAGGTTTGTGAAAGCCTTTCCTTTCAAACAATACGGCTACGAGATAGTCGGTGAAGCTTCCAATGGAATAGAAGCGCTGGAACATTGCAGAACGCTTGATATTGATGTTGTAATTACGGATATAGTTATGCCTCTGATGGACGGCATAGAGCTAACCAAGCAAATCAAGGAACAATACTCTCATATCAAGGTTATTCTTCTGTCATGCCACGAGAAATTCAGTTTTGCTCAAAAAGCACTGTCTCTGGGTGCCAGTGAATATCTTCTTAAAGCTAATGCCGAATTTCTGGATATCAAAAAAATTCTTGACAGGCTTAAACCGGATATTTTGAACAGCCGCAGCAAGATTAAAAACACCTTAATAGACAGTAATGGGCCCAGCAAATATGCCCGTCGCAGTGAGCTTGTTAAAAGTCTAATAGATACTAGGACCAATATCTCACAGGAACAGCTATCCAAAGAGTTAGGCTCATATAATACGATGACTGATATATGTGTTGTGCAGATAAAAATCTGTGGCTATAATCGTATTTTGGATATCATTACAGCAGACCGGGGCATTAAATTGAAGACAGATGTGCTGACAATATTTGAGGAATTAAGCTTCGAGCAAGTAAATCTATATCCGTTCCTTTGGGAAAACAACAAGTTGGGCATTATAATAACCAATCATAAAATTGCAGTCAGTCTTAATAGTGATACGATTAAAAAAATCGTCAATGAGTGCCACGACGCAGTAGAGAATAAACTGCAAGTGCCGATAGTATGCGGTGCAAGTAAAATTCGAAGCACATCCGATACAGAGGCACTAAACATTTCTATATCCGAAATGATTGCCGAAAGCAAGCTGGCTGTTGATACATTTTTCTACCATATAAATAACACAAGACTTAAAATATATTCCAAAGAAAAGCGTTTTGCTACTCTGAGCAGTTATATCAAAGAAAAGCTTGATTTTGTCTTCTCAGTGGTAACCGGTGAACACGAACCTATCGCAATACAGGACAAATTAACGACTTTGTCAAATACCATAAAAGGATTTTGGATACGCCCGGAAGAAGTAATAATGTGGCTCATTGACCTGACCAATAAATTATCCTCATCAGGGGTCGAGGATAATCCAAATTTGAACAAAATTAAATACATTGAAAGTCTTAATGATATAGAAGAATATCTGCTTTCTCTTATAATCAAGAAAAAGAACATCATACAAATAGATTATGAAACCTCCGGCAATCCTTATGTTAGAAGTGCTCTTAGCTATATAAATATGCATTATCACGAACGCGTCCGCGTGAAGAACATTAGTGACTCTCTTTTTATCAGTCCTAATTATCTTAGTCATATATTTAAAGACGAAATCGGAGTGGGTATCATTAACTATTTGAATCTTGTCAGGATTGAATATGCTGCATATTTTCTGAGCACCACTAACGACAAAGCAGCGGTAATCGCACAAAATGTAGGCATTTCCGATTATAAATACTTTATTAAGCTTTTCAAAAAAGTAAAGGGAATGACCCCTAGTGAATACAGAAATCAATTAGACACCAAAAACTAGAAAGCTGGTACTAAGCAAATTGCTTATAGGAAAAGGTAACAAAATATTGTATACTAATACTGCGGTGTTAATCAGGAAATAAAAGGAATGATTTTTTTGTGGATAACAGTTCAAGCTTGATGCTGAAAAAACCCATAAGATTGTTAAAAGGAGTAGGAGAAGCAAGAGCAGGGCTTTTTGAAAAGCTGGGCATTTTTACCCTTGAGGACATTATAACCTTTTACCCAAGGGAATATGAAGACCGGAGAAATATTGTTGAAATCAAGGATATTAAGGATGAAGAATTTTGTACGTTTAAAGCCAGGATACTATCCGCTGTTTCTGAGTCAAGGCCAAGAAGAAACCTTACAATACAAAAAGTCAAAGTCAAGGATAATTACAGCATGGCTACACTGGTATGGTTTAATCAAAGCTATGTGAAAAATACCCTTACAGAGGGAAAGGAATATATTTTCTATGGCAGGGCCGAAATAAAATACGGCAGTGTTCAAATTCAAAATCCTGTTTTTGAAAAATATGATCCGGGGATAAAAAGCAGCCTGTGCACAATTGCTCCTGTTTATCCTTTGACTGCAAGGCTGACTCAAAATATTATGAGGAAAACTATTGAAAAGGCTTTGGAGATCATAGACTGTGGCCTTGATGAAATCTTACCCTTTAATATAAGGAAGGAACATAAGCTATGTGAGATTAATTATGCGGTAAAAAACATACATTTTCCTGAAGATGAAGAAAGCTTGAAAAATTCAAGGCACAGGCTTATTTTTGAGGAGCTTTTTATACTGCAGCTCGGACTTATGCTGGTGAAAAAGTCGTATGGTTCGGACCATGCCGGTATTCCCTTTACCAGGGACGGAAGGCTTGATGCTTTTATAAAGAAGCTTCCTTTTAAATTGACGGGTGCACAGGCACGGGTTTTTAAGGAAATTGAAAAAGATATGGAAAGCAGCAATCCTATGAGCAGGCTTGTACAGGGAGATGTAGGCTCAGGCAAAACTATTCTTGCAATCCTGGCAATGCTTAAGGCCTATTACAGCGGCTACCAGTCAGCTATGATGATTCCAACCGAAATATTATCGGAGCAGCATTTTTGTACTGTGACGAAATTCCTCAAAGGTGAAGGAGTCAATGTGGTCCTCTTGACAGGAAGCATGAAAAAAACTGAAAGAGAAGAAGCTTTGAAGCTCATAGCGGAAGGCAGGGCCGATATAACGGTCGGCACTCACGCACTTATTCAAAAGGGAGTCGCTTTTAAAAAGCTGGGCCTGGTTATTACGGATGAACAGCACAGATTCGGTGTACGCCAAAGGGAGGTTTTAAAAGAAAAAGGAATTACTCCCGATGTTCTTGTCATGACGGCAACCCCTATTCCAAGAACCCTGGCAATGATAGTTTACGGGGACCTTGATATTTCAGCAGTCGACGAGCTGCCCCCAGGGAGAAAGCCTGTCGAAACTTACGTTGTTGATGACAGCATGAGAGAAAGAATAAACAGGTTTATAAGGAAAAAGGTCGGTGAAGGCAGACAGGTATATATAGTTTGCCCCCTGGTTGATGAATCGGAAACAATAGAAGCCAATTCCGCAGTAAAACTTGAAGAGCAAATTGCAAAAAGGGAATTCAGTGATTTGAAAGTGGAGCTGGTACATGGTAAAATGAAAGCCGGCCGTAAAGAAAAGGTTATGAAGGAATTTACGGAAGGCAATATTGATATACTGGTCTCAACAACGGTTATAGAGGTCGGCGTCAACGTTCAAAATGCAACGGTGATGGTGGTTGAGAATTCCGAAAGATTCGGGCTTGCCCAGCTTCACCAATTGAGAGGAAGGGTTGGCAGAGGGGAGCATCAATCCTACTGTATTTTATATAATATGGGTAAATCCAAGGTGGCCAAGGAAAGAATGAATGTTATGCAGAAGACCGGCGACGGATTTGTGATTGCGGAAAAAGATCTGGAAATAAGGGGGCCTGGAGAGTTTTTTGGAACCAGGCAGCATGGAATACCTGATTTGAAAATAGCAAACCTTTATAGAGATGTTGAAATATTGAAAGAAACAAGACGCACAGCATTGGAAATTTTGCAGGAGGACAAGGACCTTTCGGAAAGCCAAAACAGAAAAATTGGTGAATTTATCAAAAAATTAGTTTGCGATAGGGAGGACGGGTAAAACATTTTACGGGTAATTTCAGGAAGTGCCAAGGGGCATAAGCTTAAAACACCAAAGGGGTATATGGTCAGGCCAACTTCGGACAGGGTTAAGGAATCACTGTTTAATATAATTTCATCATATATTGGCGGTGCACAGGTTCTTGACCTTTTTGCAGGTACCGGCAGCCTTGGAATAGAGTCTCTCAGCAGGGGTGCTTTCAGCGCCGTGTTTGCAGACAAAAGCAGTACTTGCATTGCTTTAATCAAGGAAAACCTCGCTCATACGGGCCTAGCAGGCAAAGCTGAGGTTGAAAAAGGCACTGCCGGTGGTGTTATACAAAAAATGTCGCATTCTGCTAAAAAATTTGATATAATTTTAATGGATCCACCATATAATAAAGGATATGTTTTGCAGACTTTAAATATTATTGAAAAAAATGGTATAATTAAAACAAATGGAATTATTGCAGTTGAGAGGGATATGGATGAAAAAATACCGGAAGCTGTGGGTAAACTTGTTCTTTTCAGGGAACAGGCGTATGGGGGAACCGTAATATCATTTTTTAGTGGAAAAATGCTTGAAAAATAAGTGCTGTTTTGCAACAGGAGGACACCTGTGAAAAAGCAAAATGCTGAAGGAGATGGACCCAGTATGAAAATATGCATATGCCCGGGGAGCTTTGACCCGGTTACAAACGGACACATAGATATTATAAGCAGGGCATCGAAATTATGCGAAAAAGTAATTGTTGCAGTTGGGAATAACAAAGTTAAGAAGACAACCTTTACAATAGAAGAGAGAATGGGTTTTTTGCATTGTGCACTTGTTAATTTGCCCGATGTTGAAATAGATTGCTTTGACGGACTGTTAATAGACTTTGCGAAAAGAAAGGAAGCATCGGCCATTGTAAAAGGATTAAGGGCAGTGTCCGACTTTGAATATGAATTTCAAATGGCTCTTCTTAATAAGAGGCTTGATTACAATATAGAAACACTGTTTATGATGACAAATGTCAATTATTCCTATCTTAGTTCCAGTGCTGTTAAGGAGCTTGCAAAAAATGGAGGGGATATTGAAGGATTGGTACCTGATTGCATAAAACAAAAGGTTATGGAAAAATTCTCTGCCAAGTAGAGCAAATTGCTTAAGTAATAAATAACTTCACGGGGGACGTTGTTATGGAAATATTATCTATACTTGAAACACTGGAAGACCTGGTTGAAAAGAGTGTTGCTGTACCTTTTTCCGGTAAATCCATGATTGACAAGGAGGAAATACTGGAGATTGTAAAAGAATTAAGGCTTAAGCTTCCTGACGATATCAAACAGGCAAAGTGGATCAAGGAGGAAAGGCAAAAAATACTTCTGGATGCCCAAAAAGAAGCAAACAGCATTGTCCAGGATGCTGAAGGGAAAATAGCTTCCCTTGTTGACGAGCATGAAATTACTAAAAAGGCATACGAACAAGCTGATGAAATTATTTCCAATGCTCAGAAAAATGCCAGGGAAATCAGGCTGGGGACTAAAGAATATGCAGATGGCATTCTTAATAAGGTTGAACAGATTTTGAACGACACACTTGATGTTATTTCCATGAACAGGGAAGAATTAAAATAGTTTTCTGTTTTGGTGAAATTTCCTGGATAAAATTATAATTGCTGTTAATAGAAGAAGGATTATGGTTATGTATTTACCTAATGTTATATATGTATGCTGTTGTATTTTACTCATGTTGTCTCCCAGATGACCGGAAGCCGGTATTGGTTTTAAATATGTAATATCGGTGAATTTCAGTATTAGGAATGTATAAAACGCAGATATGGCTCCGTGGAGAAATTTACCAATAATATAAATACCCATTTTAAGGTTGGTTCCTGCTAAAATTCCCAATACCTGCGAGTGGACGGAAAGGCCTGCCCATCCTATTATAAGGCTTAATGCAGGCAGTTTGTGCAGGATTGGTATTGTGGTCAGGCCACTTATCATTCTTGTACCCGAGGTTATTTCAAAAAAGCCGCTTATGGCTGATATTAAAAGCTCATTACCAATTCCCAGAAAGCTGGCTAAAGGACTTAATATATAAGCAATTGAGGATATTATACCGGTTTGTGTGAGTATACTTATAATAACTGAAAAAAGTATTATAAATCCTCCTATTAAAAGCAATGTATTAACCGAGCTTAAGACAGCATCTTTGAGCAGGGTGCCAAAGCTTTCACCCTTTGAAGTCTTACGGATAATCATGTTTTTGTTAATATCCGGAGTATGCGGGTTTCTTTTTTTTCTGCTTAAAAGATTAAGCAGAATTCCAACTGAGAGGCCTGCCAGGATATGGCTTGTTAAAAGTATATATCCGGCCCTTTGATTATGAAGCATGCCTGCTGCAACCGAGCCGATTATGAATAAGGGTCCGCAATTGTTGGAAAATGCCAGTACACGTTCTGCTTCACTTGTGGAAATAAGCTTATCCTTCCATAGACGGGATGTGATTTTTGCCCCTAAAGGATAACCGCTGGCGATTCCTATTATAAATGCAAACGAGCTTGACCCCGGGACATTGAAAACCGGGCGCATTAAAGGTTCCATTATATTGCCCGCGATTTTCACCAGACCTGACTTAACCAGCAGATATGATGCCGTCATAAAGGGAAACAGTGAAGGTATGACTATGTTAAGCCAGAGGTTAAGACCTTCAAGTCCTGATTTGACGGATGTGTTTGAATATAATATTAATAAAATAATGAAAAGCAAGCAAAAGGAAGCTAATATTGGTTTTTTGATTTTCCCGTACCATTTTCCCATAATAAATGAACCCTTATATTATAATCATTTATCAATATGAAAATGTCCGTAAAAATATGCAGTTTATCAGAGCTTTTTTTACGGCTTTATATTTGAACAGTCCAATTCATTACGTCTTCCAATTGGCCGCTTTGAATACCTGTAATAGTTTCGTAAAGCCTTGACGAAAGCCCACCGATTTCAAAGTCATTTATGGTTATAATATTGCCGTTCCTGTTCAGTTCCCCAATTGGAGAAATAACTGCAGCCGTACCGGTGGCAAAGGCTTCCGCAAGCTTACCGCTGTAATGGGCCTTAAAAACCTCATCAATTGAAATCCTTCGCTCTATTACATTAATGCCCCAGCTTTTTAATAACCGAATGGCTGAATCCCTGGTAATACCTTTAAGTATGGTGCCCTCCAGCGCCGGTGTAATTACCTCGTCGCCAATTTTGAAAAATACGTTGCTGGTTCCCACTTCTTCAATATATTTTCTCTCAATTCCGTCAAGCCATAAAACCTGGGTGTAACCTTTTTCATTTGCTTCCATTTGCGCTTTAAGGCTTGCGGCATAGTTACAGGGAGTTTTTGAAAAACCTACCCCTCCTTTTACTGCCCTTACGTATTTGTTTTCTACATATATTTTTACAGGATTTAATCCTTCGGGGTAATATGCTCCTACCGGACAGAGGATTATAATAAATTTGTATGTCAGTGACGGTCTGACACCAAGGAACGGGTCGGTTGATATTATAAAGGGCCTGATATATAAAGAAGTTCCCTCAGCTTTGGGAATCCATTCCTCCTCAAGCTTGACCAGCGTTTTGACTGCTTCAACTGCAAAATCCGTATCTATCTGGGGAATACACATTCTCTGGTTGGACACATTTATTCTTTCCATATTGCTGCCAGGCCTGAAAAGCAGTATTCTTCCATCCATGGCTTTGTATGCCTTCAATCCTTCAAATATTGCCTGGCCGTAGTGGAGCACCATTGTTGCAGGGTCCAGGCTTAACGGAGCATATGGAATGATTCTCGGATCATGCCATCCCTTACCTTCTGTATAATCCATTACAAACATATGATCAGTGAAATTCCTTCCAAATCCAAGGGCATTCCAATCAGGTTTTTCTTTAAGCTGCTTTGATTTTTCAATCCTGATATGTTTAGACACTTTCCATACTCCTCTCGTTTTGTTTGTTTATATAAAATTTTAATTTGATTGCTATAATCCATACTGTAATATATACTATATTCATATTATAATATAATGTTATTTAAAATAAAGCAAGAGTCAAATTAAAGCGATTTGCGTTGTTATGATTTTTTTAACGGAGAATACTAAATTGGAGGTATATTGCATGACGATAAATGAATCAATAAAGGGTAAAACGAAAATTGCATGTGTAATTGGCAATCCAATAGCACATTCGGTATCACCCCAGATACACAACACTATAAGCTCTTATCTGGGCATTGATTTAGCATATATCCCCTTTTTAGTAAAAAAAGAGAGTTTGAAAGAAGCAATTGAAGGATTTAAGGCCTGCAGCCTGGTTGGATTTAATGTTACAATTCCATATAAAAATGCTATCCTGGAGCTTTTGGATAATATTTCGGAGGAAGCACGGCTTATTGAAGCAGTAAACACGGTTAAGAATGTAAATGGAAAGCTTTACGGGTATAATACGGACTGCAGTGGCTTTAAGAGAGATTTTGCGGAGGAAACGGGAACAAATTTTTTTGATAAAAATATAGTTGTTTTAGGAGCAGGCGGGTCCTCCAGGGCAATATGCGTAAAGATCGCCCTGGAAGGTGCGAAAGGAATCAGCATACTTAACAGGACAGCAGAAAAAGCCGAACTGCTGGCCGGATATATAAACAAAAATATATCGGACATAGCCAAAGCTTTTGGAATTAATGCATGCGAAGCTAAAAGCAGGCTTTCGGAAGCCGATATTATTATTAATACTACTTCGGCAGGCATGCATCCTCATATGGATTCAATGCCTGTTGAAAGCGGGAATATTTTCTCAAGAGGACAAATAGTTTATGACCTTATATATAATCCCCCCAAAACAAAGCTTTTAGCGGAGGCGGAAAAAGCAGGCTGCAAAATTGTTAATGGACTGGGAATGCTTATATATCAAGGCATTGAGGCCTACGAAATATGGAATGATGTAAGCATAAGCAAAGAAGATGCAAGAATAATAAAGGAACTTTTTAAAAATTATCTTTAAAACAAAGGATTTTTAAGTTCTGTTGAAGAATTATAAACCTATATGTAACGCCATATTCCTAAAAATAAAGACGTTCCATATAAGATTAGAGGTTTTCCCTCTAAAATCTTGCTTGCTTTTAAGCGGGCATAAATTAATAAAAGAAAAGGTAACAGGTTATGTTAGCATATTTTTTAGTACTAGCTTTTGGATTTGCCGCAGGTTCGTTTGTTAACGTTTGTATATATAGAACGCCTAAAGATATGTCTGTAGCAGTTCCTAGATCTCACTGTACTTCATGTGGAAGGACTCTCAGGGCATATGACCTGATTCCGGTGCTCAGTTATTTGATGATTGGAGGAAAATGCAGGTATTGCGGAGTAAGGTTAAGCCCCAGGTATGTTATTGTGGAATTGCTTACAGGTGTTTTGTTTGTATTGATATTTCATAGATATGGATTCACATTCGATTTTGTAATGTATGCCTATTTGATGATATTGCTGGTGGCCGTTGTATTCATTGACCTTAAACACATGATAATTCCTAATGGTATTGTAATTGCAGGGATTTACGGCGGTTTGGCGGTGTTTGTGTACAATATATTCAGACCTATGGAGATTTATGGAGATACAAATTGGTGGACCCCGCTGCTGGGAATAATACCGGGGTCGGTATTCCTGTTTATTGTATTCCTGATTGGAATAATAATCTATAAAACCGATAGTGCCATGGGACTGGGGGATGTAAAACTGTTTGCCCCTATTGGATTGTTCCTGGGATGGAGGCTTTGTATTCTTGCATTATTGATTTCGGTTATTGCCGGCGGACTTATAGGCGTGATACTCATTGCAACCGGTGTAAAGAAGAGGAAAGACACTATTCCCTTCGGACCCTTTATTGTACTGGGAAGCTTTGTTACACTGCTTTGGGGATGGGATATAATATATTGGTATGTATATTAGCGGTCTGTAAAGTGAATAATTTAGGGTTGAATTGCAGTAGATTTTTTGGACAGCGTAAGGCGGAGGAGGTTATATGTTTAGCTTAAGAAACTATATGGAAGAAGTTGTCATCAAGATGGAAGAGGATATACTTAATGATATTAATGTATGCAAGTGTGAAAAATGCAGGCATGATATTGCCGCAATTGCTTTAAACGATCTTCCACCCAAATATATTGTTACGGAAAAGGGTGTGCTTTATTCTAAAATTGATGCACTCAGACAGCAGTTTGAAGTGGATATAACAGCGGCAATAACAAAGGCGGCTGTTATTGTTAAAAGAAATCCGAGGCATGAGGAGTAAGTATATAAAAAGATGGAGGTAAGAAGTTGGGAAAAAGAGTACTTATTGTTAACGGTCCGAATTTAAACCTGCTTGGTTTAAGGGAAAATAGTATTTACGGGAATATGACACTTGATAAACTAAATGATATCATTTGTGAAAAAGCCGGGCAATTGAATTTATCCGTTGAGTTTTACCAGTCCAATTACGAAGGTGGAATTATTGATAAAATACATGGTGCTAAGGGTACGGCTGATATTATAATAATAAATCCCGGAGCTTATACACATTACAGCTATGCAATCAGGGACGCAATAAAAGCTGTTGAAATACCTGCTATAGAAATTCATATTTCCAACATACATTGCAGAGAAGAATTTCGGAAAACTTCCGTGATAGCTCCCGTGTGTATGGGACAAATAAGCGGTTTAGGGACAAAAGGTTACCTTGTGGCACTTTATGCGGCGGCACAAATGATTTCCGGAGGGAATAAGAATGAATTATGAAAGAAGGATTGAAAAGCTTGTAAATGAACTGGATTTAAGTGCCGTTTTGGTTAAAAAACCTGAAAATATCATGTATTTGTCAGGCTTTACGGGAAGTGAAGCTGTTTTACTGATAGGAGAAAATTTAAGGGTTCTTATTACCGACTCCCGGTACACCGAACAGGCTTCTTACCAGTGCCCTCTCTATGAAATACACGAATACAAGGTAAGTCCGCTGGTTTTTATCAAGGACATATTGTTTTCAAAAGCCATAAAGAAAATAGGTTTTGAAGACAGGTATATGACTTTTAACCAGTATAATGAATACAGGGAAAAGATTAAAGTAGAAATGGTCCCAATCGGCCGGACAATTGAGGCTATGAGAAGGGTAAAAGATGAAGATGAAATTGAAATAATCAGGAAAGCTGTAAAAATTGCAGACATGGCTTTTGAGCATATTCTGGATTACATAAAACCAGGAGTCAGAGAAACCGAAGTGAGTGCGGAATTGGAGTATTTTATGAAAAAAAACGGGGCACTGGGACCTTCATTTAATACAATTGTTGCGTCAGGCAGCAGGGCGTCACTTCCCCATGGAATAGCTTCGGAAAAGCTGATAGAATCCGGTGATACGGTTACTATGGACTTTGGAGCGCTTTATAAAGGATATTGTTCGGACATTACACGTACCGTATTTGTCAATAAGCCTGATGATGAAATGAAAAAGATATATTACACGGTTTTAGGGGCATTGGAATTAGCCAAAGAGACTGCCGCCGCAGGTATGAAGGGAAAACAAATAGATATACTGGCCCGAGAATATATTATAAAAGCAGGATTTGGCGGGTATTTTGGACATGGACTCGGACATGGGGTGGGGATTGAAATTCATGAAATGCCAAGAATATCTCCCCACGGAGAGTCTGTAGTTACAGACGGGATGGTTTTTACTATAGAACCCGGTATTTACATTAGTAATAAAGGCGGAGTCAGAATTGAAGATATGGTAGCATTCAAGGACGGAACCGCTGATGTTTTAACAGGAGCAAGAAGAGAGATGATAATTTTATAAATGTTTCATTATACACATAAATATTATCAGTTCTGAAAATGGGGAATGCTCAAAATTATATACTACTTGAAAAAGTGAAGGAATAGGTATATATTAATAAAGTTAAATAATCTATATGTAGTATAACGGAGGTATAGTAATGATATCAGCAGGTGATTTTAAAAATGGGATTACTTTTGAAATGGACGGACAGCTGTTTCAGATTATTGAATTCCAGCATGTAAAGCCGGGAAAGGGTGCAGCTTTTGTCAGAACCAGGATTAAGAATATAATAACAGGTGCAACTGTTGAAAAAACCTTTAACCCCAACGACAAAATGCAAAAGGCCCGTATTGAAAAAAAGTCAATGGAATATTTATATAATGACGGTGAATTGTATTATTTTATGGATACTGAAACTTATGAGCAAATGCCTCTCGGTAAAGAAAAGCTGGGAGATGCACTAAAGTTTGTCAAAGAAAATATGATTGTTACTGTGCTTTCCTATAAAAACAACGTGTTTGGAGTTGAGCCGCCGACTTTTGTAGAGCTTGAAATAGTTGAAACTGAGCCAGGTTTTAAGGGTGATACGGCAACAGGTGCTACCAAACATGCAACGGTAGAAACAGGTGCAATTATAAAAGTTCCTCTTTTTATTGAACAGGGAGAAAAAATAAGAATAGACACAAGAACAGGAGAATACATGGAACGTGCATAAGGTTTTAAAAGGTACATATAATAAATGCTTGTCGGGACAAAAACAAATACATATCTTTGGAGGATGTTATGAAAGATTTAAAGGAAAAGGTTGCATATTTAAAAGGGCTGGCGGAAGGTATGGAGCTTGATGATTCTACTAATGAAGTTAAACTGCTTAAAGCAGTAATCCATGTAATGGATGATCTGGCACTGGCTGTGGATGATATTGAGGAAATCCAGGAAGAGCTCGGTTACCAGGTTGATGAGATTGATGAAGACCTGGGCGAAATTGAATCATTACTCTATGAAGATTCAGATGAAAAAGATGAAGCACATGAGGAGGATAAATTAATCAATTGTCCCCATTGCGGAGAAAGCTTTGAGCTGGACCCGGATTCAATAAAGGATGACCAGATCGATTGCCCTATATGTAGTAAGGCAATTGACATTGTATGGCAGTGTGATTGTGAAGATTGCAAGGAAGAAGAACAAGAACAACAATGAATACTCCATCCTATATATCATTTCCGTATTAATCTTTAACCTTATTAAGGTATCTCACTTTAAGGCCATGGACGCCGCAAGTAAAATTGATAAAACAAAAGGGATTTTGCTGCGGCGTTTACATGGAACATATTGTATGATTTTTTCATATCCGAATCGCTATAAGAGTTTTTTTTTGCGGAAAATTTTATTTTAAAAATATAATAGTTGTCATAATTCCTGTGAAGGCGAATAAAATGATACAAAGAAATTAAAGCGATATTTTTAATTCAGGGGGACCGGGCAGTGCTTACACAGGACAAGTTTGTAAAAGAGAAGGAACACAAAAGATTATATGGTGAAGTTTTGAAATATATTACCCGGGAAGTATCCAATATAATGACGGCCCTGGATACTGAAAGGGTAAATGATATTGAGGAAATAAGAATGAGGGCCGGACGTCCCTTAATGGTTCAAAGCTATGAAGGGGACTGGTTTGTAAAAAAAAACGGTATCCTTTCCAAAAAGCATGATAATGCATATGTAACAAGCATGGAAAACATTCAAAATACTCTTGAGTTAATGAGCCAAAGTTCAATTTATGCATACCAGGAAGAGCTGAGGATGGGATATATAACTCTTAAAGGCGGGCATAGAGTAGGTATTACCGGTAAAGCAGTAGTGAATAACAAAAATATTAAAACCCTTAAGGATATTTCGGGGTTGAATATAAGAATTGCCAGGGAAGTAAAAGGCTGCGGCAGAAAGATATTGAATTATCTGGTAAACCGGAAGGCTGAGAATGATATATTCAACACATTGATTGTTTCCCCGCCCCAATGTGGTAAGACTACAATATTGAGGGATTTATCAAGGCTGTTAAGTAACGGCTTTAGCAGCTTAAAGGGCTTGAAGGTAGGTATAGTCGATGAGAGAGCTGAAATAGCATCCTGCTATAACGGAATCCCCCAATACGATGTTGGAATAAGAACGGATGTAATTGATTGCTGTCCCAAGGTTTCCGGCCTGGAAATCCTTATCAGATCCATGTCTCCGCATATTTTGGTTACTGATGAAATCGGTGATTCCGGTGATTTTGATGCAATAATAAAAACCTTAAATGCCGGCGTTAAAATAATTACTTCAGCACATGGCTACAACATTTCCGAGTTGAAAAGCAGGGATGAGGTGCTTAAGCTTATAAAGTCCCGTGTGTTTGAAAGATATGTGGTGCTGAGTAATATTAACGGACCGGGTACGGTAGAAGAAATTGTAGACGGTCAGGATATGAAACTTATATACAGGAGAATAGAAGATGTTTCTTAAGATTGCGGGAAGTATTATCGTATTGGCAGGCTGTACAATGTTTGGTTATTTTTTATCATCAAACCTTTCGGAAAGGCCGGCCGAATTGAGAAAGCTGATAGGTCATTTTCAGATGTTTGAGAACAGTATCTGCTATTTGACGGAGCTTTTGTATGAAGCCTTCGGAAAAATAAGCAAAACTTGCGATGATGCTGTTACAGGTATTTTTAAAGATACGGTAAGTAATCTTTCAAATGCTGAAATGCCGGCTTCGCTGGCATGGGAAAGGGCTGTGAAAAAAAATATAAATAGGACATCACTTATAAAGGAGGATGAAAGCATATTGATTTCATTTGGAAAAATGCTCGGAAATTCGGACCTGGACGGGCAGTTAAAGAATATCAGACTTACAATCGGCCAGCTTGAAATCCAGGTGAAAAAAGCCGAGGAAAAGAGAAAAAAAAGTGAATTGATGTTTAGAAGGCTTGGGATACTTGTGGGGAGTGCTATTGTAATCATATTAATATAAGCATAAAATCGGAGAGGTATAAAAAATGGAACTGGAATTAATATTCAGGATAGCAGCTATCGGCATATTGCTGTCAATTGTAAATTCAATACTTGAAAAATCAGATAAAAAGGAATTGATACCTCTTGCAAATTTGACAGGTATCATTATTGTGATAATAATGCTTGTCCCACATATTAGAGAATTTTTTGACACCATAAAAACAATATTTTTATTTTAAAGGGAATGAAAAACATTGGAGATAATGCAAATAGTAGGAATAGGTTTGCTGGCTGCATTTATTGCAGTGATTTTAAAGCCTGTAAAGCCTGAAATAAGTATACAGGTCAGTATAGCGGCAGGTATAATCATTTTTATTATGCTGATAGGAAAAATATCGTCCGTTGTAAAGTTATTAGAGACCTATAATAAAAAGGCAAATATAGATATGGTATATTTTAGCACACTTTTAAAAATTGTGGGAATAGCATATATCTCCGAATTTGCCGCGGAAATTTGCAAGGATGCGGGGGAAAGTGCAATTGCTTCCAAGATTGAATTAGGGGGTAAAGTCATAATAGTTGTTCTTGCAATACCTATTGTAACTTCACTACTTGACTTGATAATTGATATAATGCCTTGACAGGAAAGAGGAGCATATTTGTTACATAGGGCTTATAAAGTTGAAAGAGAGGACAAAAGTGATGGAAGATTACAGAAGACAAAGTATATTAAAAGCAATGGTATCCTTATCCGTAATAATATTCTTTTTATCTGTCCCTGTGGTTTATGTCCATGGTGAAGAACCGGATATGGACAATATGATACAGCAGCAGATTGACGCGGCTGAGCTTGATGATATCGGCCGTAATATGGACCGGTATGGCGGGAAAGCCTTAAAGGAAATCATAGATGGTTACGACCCCAAGTCACTTTTGAAGGATGCTGCCAGGGGAAGCTTCAAGCTTAACTATAAGAATGCTCTTAAACGCTTTCTTATGTTGTTTTTGGATGAAATATACGTGAATATGGCACTTTTAATCAAACTGGTTGTTATAGCAGTTGTATGTGCTGTTCTTAAAAATATGCAGTCGAATTTTTTAAGTAAAAGTGTTGGAGAAGTGGCATTTTTTGTGTCATATATAGTGCTTATATCCGTTGTTGTAATAAGTTTTAGTGAAATTTCGAGCATGGCAAGAGGCATAATAGGAGATATGGTAGATTTCATGTACTCAACTTCTCCTGTTCTCGTTACATTAATGGCATCATCAGGCGGACTGGCATCAGGTGCCGTTATGAAGCCACTGCTGATTTTGGCCGTAGAATTCCTTGCTACTTTGGCAAGTAATGTATTTGTACCTCTGATAATATTTAGTGTTGTGCTAGCCATTTTAAACAGTATATCGGAAAGAGTTCAATTATACAAATTGGCAGAAGTGCTTTCAAAAGGCTGCACATTTTTGTTAGGCTTTATACTGACGGTCTTTATTTTTCTTATGACCGTACAGGGCACGGTAGGAGCCATTGCGGACGGCATAACAGGTAAATCCTTGAAATTCATTGTAAGAACCATACCTGTTATAGGAGGTTACCTGTCCGATGCTGCAGATACCGTATTGGGCTGTACGCTTATGGTAAAGAACGCCGCAGGACTGGCTGTTATGATAGGGCTTATTGGAATATGCCTTTTCCCTCTGCTCAAAATCGGAGCCGTAATACTTCTGTTTAAAGCTGCAACTGTACTTGTAGAGCCTATTTCAGATGAGAGAATAACAGAATGCATGAATGATGTTTCAAAATCAATGGGTATGATTTTTGCTGTGGTAGTTTTAGTTGCTTTTATGTTTATTATAACCGTTTCAACAATAATAGGTGCCGGTAATATTTCCGCCATGATAAGGTAGGTGGGCAAAAGTGGTTGATTTTCTCAGGAGCTGGCTTTTAACAATCGTATACATAGCAATCTTTTTACTGATGGTAGATATAATAATTCCATCAGGTAAAATTCGAAAGGTCGTTGGCATGGCCGCAGGTTTTATTATGATAATTTCAATTGTCAAGCCGGTAGTGGGTTTATTTGGAAAAAACATCAATATAGATAAAGCTTTTATAGCAAGCAGTAATTTTTTGGATATTAGTGAGATTGAAGCAAACAGTAAGAGTATGGAACAAGCCCAGGTAAATCAAGTTATTGAATTATACAGGCAAAAACTGCTGGACAGGATAAACAGCACATTATCGAATTTGGAAGGCGGTAAACCTTTCAGGTCCGATATTATTATAAATGAAGATTTGGAATCCGAAGATTTTGGACAGGTTGAAAGAATTTATTTTTGGCTGGACAGGGAAAGCGCAAATACCTCATCCGGCATAAAAATAGACAGGATATTGATAGACAGTAAAGAACCTGCTGAGCAAAAGGAGATTGAAGGGTCCGATAACGAAAATGCGGAAGAAATACGAAAAAAAGTGGCGGCATTGTTAAATATAAATGAAGAACAGGTGGTTATTTCAATAGGGAGGAATTGAAATGGATTTTTACAAAAAATTAGTTGAAAAGCTGAAAACTTATATAAAGAGTTCTGAAAAGAAAAAGCTCAGGGAAATATGTGTAATCGTGATAATATTCGGTGTCATAATTTTGATTGCGGCAAGCTCTTTTCCGGGAAAAAAAGATGAAGAAAATAAAGGAGGAGCTGTTATAAAAGATAGTGATCAAGAGGTATATTCCATGCAGGCAAAAATGAGTATGGAAGAAAAACTTTCAGATATATTGTCCCAAATCAGCGGTGCGGGCAAAGTAAATGTAATGATAACCTATGTGTCCGGGGAAGAAATTGTCCTTGCATATGATACGCGCAATAACAGCAATGAAACAATTGAAAAGGACAGCCAGGGTGGCACAAGGAGTACAAGCCAGACAGACTCCGAGTCAAGTATAGCATATGAAGATTATTCAGGAGGCAAAAGGCCGGTAGTAATAAAAGAAATAAAACCAATTGTAAAAGGGGTAGTAGTTATTGCAGAGGGTGCAGACAGGATGTCTACCAGGGAAAAACTCATAAAAGCCGTTGAAGTATTACTGGATGTACCTATTCACAAAATCCAGGTTTTTGACAGAAAATAAATGTTTTGCAAATGACTGCCGGCATCATATATTAATGTGAAATTATTTTAATAACATAAATTTCAATTGATGGACATAAACATATAAGGAAAAGCAATTTGCGCAAAGAAATACTTTTTACAAATGAGATTTTGGCGGCTTAAGGTTACCTATGCTCAAAACCATCTGCAGATAGCCGGCGGAGCTTAATACGGAGCAGATGAAAACTATAAATTACAAACTTAAGTTAATTGGAGGTTTGAGAATGATGATTTTCAAGAGGAAACAGGTTGTAGTATTGTCTTTGGTTTTAATGATTATTATAGCCGGTTATTTGCAGTACAGCTATAATAAAAGCAGTATGTCCGCAGAAAATGATGAGAAAGGCAGGCTGGGTGAAGCAGTATATGTGGATAATAATGAAGAACAGGATAAATTATTTTCCGAATTAAATAATGATCTTGGCATAAGCGCATCGGCCGAAACAAATGATTTTTTTTCACAAGCTAAGCTGGACAGGGAAATTACCCGGAGCAGAGATGTGGATGTGTATGGAGAAATAACCGAAGACGTCAACGCTAGCAAGGAAATAAAGAGTGAAGCTTACGAGAAGATGATGAGTATTATGGATACTTCCGAAAAGGAAATGCGTATTGAAACTTTAATTAAGGAAAGAGGTTTTGCAGATGTTATAGCTTTATTTGGAGATGACGGCAGTGTTGATATTATTGTCAAAGCACCAAGCCTTTCGTCTGCAGAGGTCGCCCAAATTTCTGATATTACTTCAAGGCAGGCAAATGTAGATATACCGTCAATACATATAAAGATTATATATTAACTGCCAAAATGCCCATATTAAGTATAGGATAATAAAAGCTTTGGTATTAAAAAGAAGGGCGTGCTTTGGAAATTGTGTTGCCATTAATATGTTTTAAGTGATATAATACATTTGGATTTATCGAACAATCATGATGAAAGGTTTGAATTTACTATGGGAGAAAATGAGAATGGTGTTGTAAATGATATAGGAGCAATAAGGATTACCGATGAGGTTGTGGCTATAATTGCAGGTATTGCCGCAATGGAAGTACCTGGGGTAGTAAGTATGAGCGGAGGGTTTGCGGGCGGCATATCCGAAATGCTTGGAAGAAAAAACCTTTCAAAGGGTGTTCGTGTTGAGATAAATGAAAAACAGGCAAGCATTGACCTGTTTATTATTGTAGATTACGGATGCCGCATTCCCGAGGTGGCATGGAGTATCCAGGAAAAGGTAAAAAAATCGGTGGAAAATATGACGGGACTTGAAGTTTCTGCAGTAAATATACATATACAGGGTGTCAATATAGAAAAAGAAAAGAAGAAGATACCAGAAGAAGATGAAATCCAGCAAGAAAAATAAATATAAAGCCGGTACCCATTTTGATGGAAATAATTATTAAAAATAAACCTTCGGGGTTTATTTTTTTTTTGTTATGCAATATAATTATTATGTTAGGACAACTTTTCTAAAAAGTGGGAGAGGATTGTATGAATATTGTTTTTAGGATACTCTTGGCTATATATGCGTTTTGCCTTGCGATTATTTCAGCAGTAGCTTTGCTGATTACCTTTGAGAAAAGCTTGCTGGCGGATATTTACTTGTATATAAACCAAAATGTTCTTGGGAATAATTCCACAAGGATTATAATGATGTTAATATCACTGGTTTTTTTCATACTCAGTATTGTATTTTTATTGTCCGGTTTTAAATCTGGAAAAGACAAAAGAGCTGTCAGCAAACACACTGATATAGGTGAAATAAAAATATCGCTCGGATCAATTGAAAGTATTGCGCTAAGAGCATCAAAGAAAGTGAAGGGAATTCATGAGACGAAAGCAAACGTTTTTAAGATGGACCAGAATGTGTCGATTACGGTGAGGATGGAAGTCTTGCCGGATGTTAACATACCGGCACTTTCCGAAGAGATGCAGTCCGTTGTAAAAAAGGCCGTTGAAAGCAGTTCCGGCATTATGGTGAGCGATGTTAAGGTAGTTGTGGAGAATATATCTTCACAGGATTCACAAAAGCCTGTGGTAGACTATATAAGCCGCACTTAAAATAAGGTTTCCGATAAAAAGGGGATTAACGGATTGCTTGATTTAAATTATTTTAGTTTTATTGTAGTGTTTTCCTATATTTGGAGGTCGATAGAATGAAGCAGGAAAAAATCTATGAATATTATAACGCTAATAAAAATGGTATAAGCGGTGCATTGATTGGCTTGGTATTTGCTGTTTCCATACTGATATTCGGATTGTTTAATGTACTTTTTGTTGCATTATGTGTAATTGTAGGATATTATATTGGGAAAAGATTCAATATGGGCAAGAAATTTTTAAAAAATCTGCTTGACAGATTTTGGCCGCCTGGAAACTACAGGTAAGTGGCAATGGATGGAGGAAAAAGTCAATGAAAAGAAGAGCTTCAAGAGAAACGGTAATGAAGCTTTTATACCAGTTGGAAATACATAAACAGGACAAGGATGAAATTATAGCTTCAACTATTAGTAAATTGGAAGAAAAATTGGACTCTGGTTACATCGAATCAATGCTTGACGGTATAAATGAATATATTTCATCCATAGACGGATATATTAATTCATATTTGAGGGGCTGGACCATTGAGAGAATATCAAAGGTGGATTTATCCATATTAAGACTGGCAATATTTGAAATGATATGGAAGAAAGATATTCCAAACAGTGTATCAATAAATGAGGCTGTTGAGCTTGCAAAGAAATATAGTACAATGGAGTCGTCTTCATATATTAATGGAGTATTGAGTAAGGTAAATGCTGCAATAATAGACGAAAATGCCAATAAAAATTATGAGACAGATACTGACGGTTAGTGAAATAAGTAAATATCTGAAGTCTGTCCTGTCTCGTGACTTTATTCTCTCGGATGTTCGTGTAAAGGGAGAAATATCGAATTATAAAAATCATTATTCAGGGCACATGTATTTTACATTAAAGGACAAAAGTTCATTGATAAGATGTGTCATGTTCAAAAGTTCAAATCAATATCTTAATTTCCGGCCAGAAAATGGTATGAGTGTGGTTGCATATGGTTATATTTCAATATATGAGAGGGACGGACAATACCAATTATATGTTCAGGAATTGGAGCCCGAAGGTATTGGAAGTTTACATAAAGCATTTGAACAGCTTAAGGTAAAACTTGGTGAGAAAGGATTGTTTGATGAAGCCCATAAAAAGAAGCTGCCCCTTATACCTTCTGCCATATGTGTTGTAACTTCGTCTACGGGTTCAGTGATAAGGGACATAATTAATGTGCTTGCCAGGAGGTTTCCCAATGTCAAATTAAGACTTTATCCTGTAGCGGTGCAGGGAGAACGTGCGGCCCACCAGATATCAAATGCAATTAATGATATTAATGAGCATGGGCTTGGAGATATAATAATTGTAGCAAGAGGCGGCGGCTCCCTTGAGGAGCTTTGGGCATTCAATGAAGAAATTGTAGCTATAAGCATATATGATTCGAAAATACCTGTTATATCTGCTGTGGGACATGAAACTGATTTTACAATAGCGGACTTTGTAGCGGATGTGAGGGCGCCTACTCCTTCTGCTGCAGCCGAGCTTACTGTTCCGGAAAAGCTGCAGCTGGCAGGAAGAATAAACGGTATTGATAAAAGGTTGAAATCCTCTTTGGTAAGAGTGGTTACACTAAAAAAGGAACAGCTCAAAAGACTTAGCGGCAGTATGGTTTTCAGACAGCCATATAACAAGGTATACCAGGCAAGAATGGGACTGGATTTACTAATGAAAACATTGAAAAAGGAAGCAAAAGGGATAATAGAAAAAAACAAGAATGATTTTGCCATTCTAGTCAACAGTTTGAATTCAACAAATCCTTTGAATATTTTGTCCAGAGGATATGGTATTGTAAAACATCCGAAGAGTAAAGATGTTATAAAATCAGTGTCACAAATAAGTGAAGGCGATGCTGTTTCCGTATCTGTATCAGATGGTGAAATGAGCTGTAGGATTGAGGAAATAAAGGAGGATAAGGATGTCTTCAAAAATAGACTTTGAAAAAACCATGGAGGAACTGGAAAAAATAGTTGAAAAGATGGAAAATGGGGATATGACGCTTGACGAGAGTATAAAGTGGTTTCAAAAGGGCATGGAATTGTCCAGGCTATGTTCTAAGCGGTTGGATGAAGTAGAGAAAAAAATAACAATACTGCTTGAAGATGAAAATGGGGAATTAACTGAAAAGAGCTTTATAGAGCAGGAGGACATTAATGGAGTTTAAAGAAAAATATCAATCACTGGCAGATTTAGCAAACAGTTACATGGATAATGAGATACAAGAAAACGAAGGGCTTGAAAAAACAATATATAGTGCAATGAGGTATAGCATTTTAGCCGGAGGAAAAAGGCTCCGGCCTGTTTTAGGTTTAGCGGTTGCGGAATTGTTTGATTCCCCCCCTGGACCTGTTTTGCCATATGCATGTGCTGTTGAGCTTATACATACATATTCCCTGATTCATGACGACCTTCCCGCTATGGATAATGATGATTTTAGGCGTGGTAAGGCTACCAACCACAAGGTATTTGGAGATGCCGTTGCTGTTCTTGCAGGTGACGGGCTTTTAAACCATGCTTTTGAGAGTATGCTTAAATATACGTTATCATCTGCCCAAACAAGGGAAGATTATAAAAAGAAAGTAAATGCAATGCAATTAATCGCCCAGTCTTCAGGAGTAAAAGGAATGATTGCCGGTCAGGTAATAGATATTGAATCTGAAGGAAAAAAGTTATCTCCTCATGCTTTAAAATACATGCATAAATGTAAAACAGGTGCCTTGATAAGAGCATCTGTCATAGCCCCTGCAATACTTTGCGATGCTACACAGGACCAGATAAAATCCCTTGGGGATTATGCCGATAATATAGGATTGGCCTTTCAAATTAAGGATGATATAATGGATGTTGAGTCAAGCCTGGAAGTTATGGGAAAACCGCAGGGAAGTGATGCAGAACTCGGTAAATCAACGTATGTTACGATTTTTGGAGCAGAAGAATCAAAAAAAATGCTTTTTGAAATTACCAATAATGCCATTGACTCACTGTCCATATTTGGCACAAAGTCTGAATTTCTCATTGGAATTGCAAAATACCTTGCAAATAGAAACAATTAAAGCCGGTACCTTGATTTTTGCAGAGTGACGGCGACCATTAAGAAATACGGAAAAATATACTTTAGTCTGTGTATGCGTAATTACGCAAGGGTGCACTAGCATGTGAATATAAAAGATAGTTTGATATAATACTGGAATTTGCAGCTTTAATTGAAAATATGGGAGTTTAATAATCTTTATTAAAGCATATATATATGTTATAATCATATTCCAAATAAAGGGGTATTTTATTTTGGGATTGAGTATTAAGAGAATGGTGGTGCAGTATTCTAGTCAGATATGCCTATTCCAAAGACGGGCCTAAAAATCCGTAAAAGGGCACATCGATGAAGTTCCTTGTGTCGGCTTGCAACGCCCAGTTGTGGGCTGATGCTGGGAGTTAAGGTTTAGGGGCGATCTGCAATGGCATGCAGGCGTAGACCCCTTTACCGTGGAGACCCTTGCTTGTGGAGAAAGCCAGTTTTTTTAATGTGGCATGACCACGAGAAGGGATTAAACCTGTTTTGCGGTATACAAAAGCTGTGGACAGCGTAGCCTGCCTTGAAGTGGTTTCGTGTGGATAACGGATCAGGTATGGTTTTATTGGCCGATAAAAGCATATTATTGCTGTTTGAAACCTTAACTGCAAAAGAGGCTAGGAATAGGACACTCTGTAGAGGAAAACTCCTAGACTGTTCGGATTGAAGTATATTGAGGATTGAAGTGTGGACTAAGTGGTAATCAGGCTGCCAATATGGGAACATATGGACGGATTGTTTAAAGGGAAACCGCTGATTTGGCGACATCTCAGTACAATTCGGGGAAATCCGCCCTGACCTAAGCCGCAAAATTTACTCAATATACTGCCACCGCTTAATATTAAAAAAGAGTTGGAAAACCAAAGTACTATATGTAACGTCATAATTCCAAGAATTATGACGTTACATATAGTTAGTTAAAACGGCGGTTTTTGTGTGTTTTGATGCAAAACGCTGTTATAGTTGATTGACAAACGGTTTATACTGGTGGATAATAGAGTAAGGCTTAAAATACAGCATTATATAAAGGTAAATAATCTGTAAGTAAATATAAGCCTGGAGGAAATCTTGAAAGGTAATAATATAAAATTCAGGCAAAACTCATATAAATCAAAAAATGATAATAAAATGTGGGTAGTTTTTATTACAATTGTTTCTTTTATTCTATCCGCAGCACTATTATTTCTTTCCAAAACGATATTTGATAATGTGAATTATATCATATCAATAATTGTCGTGCTCATTATAGTAATCGTAGGTATTGTTTTTGATATGATAGGTATTGCTGTTGCGGCGGCGGAAGAAACCCCTTTTCATGCTATGGCTTCAAAAAAATGTTATGGCGCGAAACAATCCATAATTCTTATCAGGAACGCAGACAGGGTAGCCAATTTTTCAAATGATGTTGTTGGCGATATATGTGGTGTTATAAGTGGAACTGCAAGCGCTTTGATCGTAACAAAGGTGGCAAGCATGAATACCGTTACGGACTCGGTTCTTTTCGGCCTGCTTATGAGCGGTGCGGTTGCTTCGCTGACAGTAGGCGGGAAAGCGTTAGGCAAATCATTTGCATTGAAAAACAGTAATTATATTATTTATAAGGTAAGTGTAATACTTGAGTTTTTTCTTGGGAAAATAAATAATGTGAAAAAGTAGGAGGAGAGAGGCTAAATTTGGATTTATTATGTTCAATCAACAGTCCTGAGGACCTGAAAAAGCTTGGTTATAATGAGCTTGAGCAACTTTCAAATGAGGTCAGGCAATTTTTAGTAGATAATGTATCAAAAACAGGGGGACATCTGGCTTCAAACCTTGGTGTAGTAGAATTGTCACTGGCTCTGCACAGGGTTTTTGATTCACCCAGGGATAAGATTGTGTGGGATGTGGGTCATCAATCATATGTACATAAAATTATAACCGGCCGAAAGGATCATTTTTGCAGTCTCAGGCAGTTGGATGGGATGTCGGGATTTCCCAAAACCAATGAAAGCTGTCATGATTGTTTTAATACGGGGCACAGCAGTACGTCAATTTCAGCCGCACTGGGAATGGCCAGGGCAAGGGATATTAAAAATGAGGTCCACTCTGTTATATCTATAATTGGAGATGGGGCACTTACCGGAGGCATGGCTTTTGAAGCATTAAATGATGCAGGCAGGGCCTCTACGGATATTACTGTCATTTTAAATGATAATGAAATGTCAATTTCAAAAAATGTAGGGGGGCTTTCCAAATATTTGAGTAAAGTAAGGACCGAGCCATTTTATTTCAAAGTAAAGGAAGATATTGACCTTATACTTAATAAAATACCCGCTATCGGTAAAAGTGCGGCAAGAGCTCTTGATTTGGCAAAGGGAACAATAAAGTATATAATTACACCCGGCATTATATTTGAGGAGTTGGGCTTTAAGTATTTGGGACCAATTGATGGACATAATATTCATGAACTCAACAAGGTTCTTGCCAGGTCGCAAAAAATAAAAGGACCTATAGTCATACATATATGTACAATGAAGGGTAAGGGCTATACATTTGCAGAGGCAAATCCCCATAGTTATCATGGAGTTTCTCCTTTTGAAATAGAAACCGGTGAAGCCATTAATAATAAATCATTAACTTTTTCAAAAGTATTTGGAGATGAATTGGTAAGCCTGGCTCAAAAAGATGAAAACATTGTGGCTGTTACTGCCGCAATGCCTGATGGAACAGGTTTGAACAAATTTGCCGGCATGTTTAAAAACAGGTTCTTTGATGTAGGTATTGCAGAGCAGCATGCAGTAACAATGGGAGCAGGACTTGCGAAAAGTGGTATGAAGCCTGTAATTGCAATTTACTCTTCATTTATGCAAAGGGCTTATGATCAAATATGGCATGATGTCTGTCTCCAAAACCTTCATGTGGTATTGGCAATTGACCGGGCCGGTATTGTAGGAGAAGACGGTGAGACCCACCAGGGAATATATGACCTGTCTTTTTTGAGGCATATGCCAAATATGACAATAATGGCACCTTCAGATTACGCAGAATTTAAGGAAATGTTAAAATATTCCTTGTTTGAGCACAAAGGACCAATAGCAGTCAGATATCCGAAAGGCAACGGCAGAAGCAATACCCCGGGAAATGAAGAAAAAATCAAGCTTGGAAGGGGTAGTTTATTAAGCAGGGGAAAGGATTTAACAATAATTTCTGCAGGGACAATGCTGGATACTGCAGTAAAAGTATCTGATGTCCTTTACAGGTCGGGAATAAAGGCAGATTTAATTAACAGCAGGTTTATTAAGCCATACGATGAAAAACTTATTGTTAAATCAGTTATGAAAACAGGATTATTAATAACTCTTGAAGATAACGTCAAAAAAGGCGGGTTTGGAAGCGGGATACTTGAAATGATTTCTGAATACGGATTATTTCCACAGACTAAAATATTTGGATTTCCCGATGAACTGGTTACCCATGGCTCTAAAGAGGAGCTTTTTAAAAAATACAGGCTGGATACCAATTCTATTGTAAAATCAGTTATAAACCATATAAATAACAACAGAAGAATAGGTGGGCAAATTGTGTAAGAGACGACTTGATATCCTGCTTGTTGAAAAAGGCATGTTTGACAGCAGGGAAAAAGCCAGGAGATCAATTATGGCCGGTGTGATCAAGGTTAATGGAGTTGTTGAAGACAAGCCTGGTTTAAAAGTTGGCGATGGTGTAGAAATTGAAGTGAAAGAAGCAATTAATCCTTTTGTTTCAAGAGGAGGAGTTAAACTTCAAAAAGCCATTGATGAATTTAATATAGATCTAGAAGGAAAAAACTGCCTGGATGTAGGAGCTTCCACAGGTGGATTTACGGATTGTATGCTTAAATGTGGAGCGCTTAGTGTATATGCCGTTGATGTTGGTTATGGACAGCTTGCATGGAAGCTAAGAAATGACCCCAGGGTTATTTTAATGGAACGGACAAATATAAGATATGTTTCCAAAGCTCAGATAAAACAGCCGGTAAGCTTTGCCTCAATTGACGTTTCCTTTATTTCACTCAAAAAAGTTTTGCCCGTTGTAAAGGGTCTTCTTGAAGAAGATTCTGAAATGGTGTGCCTCATAAAGCCCCAGTTTGAGGCAGGCAGAGAAAAGGTTGGTAAAAAGGGCGTCGTGAGGGACATAAATATACATATGGAAGTGGTGAATGAAATAGTGAATTTCTCCATTGAAAGCGGACTGTATATTAAAAACCTTTCATATTCACCGGTAAAAGGCCCCGAAGGTAATATTGAATACCTTGTCTATCTTTCAAAAAGGGAATCTATAATAAACAACCCGGGTATTCTGGTGGAAAAGGTTGTTAAAGCTTCCCACAATGTGTTGTAAGGGTGTAAATAAAGCCGTAATTCAACACAATATGAATTTCAAAAAACCTATTTCAAGGATTGAAGACGTTTCATAATACGCGTAAATTTATACCTGTTTTAAAAAATGGGAAAACTCAAAAAGGTTGTACTATTGTTTATTTTTTTATATAATTGTTTTGCATATATTTATATGAATCGGGGAATTTTAATGCTGAAAATAGGTTTGTATGCCAGTAAAGACAAGGATCCTGAGTTTTATTATACAAGTTTGATTAAAAACCGGCTGCTTTCAAAAGGTGCTGAAGTTTTATCGGCAGACCATAAATACGCTAGAGACAATAATGGTATACCAGATAATAAATTGATAAAAATAATGGAATCATCGGATATTATTATTGCTTTAGGCGGTGACGGTACTTTTCTCAAAGTCGCACGCAAGGCTCACACATATGGGGTCCCGATACTGGGAGTAAATCTTGGAAGACTTGGTTTTTTGACTGACATAGATAAAAATGAAATTGAAGGGTCATTAGATTCAATTGTAGCAGGAAATTACAGGATTGAAGAAAGAATGATGCTTGATATGGAAATAATAAGGGAAGGCAGGAGCACTTTCAAGGATACGGCTTTGAATGATATTGTCATTTCCCGTGGTGCCCTGTCCCGAATACTTCATGTAAAAGCTTATATAAACGATGTTTTTGTGGATTTATTTCCGGGGGACGGATTGATTGTTTCAAGCCCAACAGGGTCAACAGCATATTCTCTTTCAGCAGGAGGACCAATAGTAGAGCCTGATACCGATATTTTAATTTTAACCCCCATATGTCCTCACATTCTTTACACAAGATCATTCATTGCCGACTCGGAAAAAACTGTTAGGGCAATTATTGAAGAAAATGACAGTCACGGTGCCATGGTTACGGTTGACGGACAGGAAGGTTATCCGATAAAGGGCAGGGACCAAATTGCCGTAAAAAAATCACGCAATAGGGTAAAGCTTGTAAAGATTACCCATAGCAATTTTTTCAGTGTATTGAGAAATAAGATTTATTATCGTGGAGAGGATTTGACTTAAATATGAAATATGAAAGACATGCCAGAATACTTGAAATAATAGAACAATATGAAATTGAAACCCAGGAGGACCTTGCCGAAAGACTCAGGCAAAATGGTGTTGATGTAACCCAGGCGACTGTTTCGAGAGATATCAAGGAACTAAAGCTGGTCAAGGTTCAATGTGAAAGCGGAAGGTATAAATATTCTACTATAAATACCCGGGATAATCCCTTATCAGACAAGCTTCTTGCGGTTTTCAGCAATTCATATGTTTCCTGCGATTATGCCAACAATATGATTGTGGTGAAAACACTTCCGGGGATGGCACAAGCGTCGGCTTCAGCTATTGACTCCATGAAATGGCCCGGTATTCTTGGAACAATAGCAGGTGATGACAGTATAATGATAGTTTGCAGGGCAGAAAAAATAGCTGCTGAGCTTGTGGGAAGATTTGAAAGATTATCTGCGGCAAAGTATGACGGAAGGTGATTTTTAATGCTGCTTGGTTTATGTATCAGGAATTTTGCACTTATAGACAGCCTGGATGTAAAGCTGTACCAGGGTTTGAATATACTTACGGGAGAAACGGGTGCAGGCAAATCCATAATTATTGATTCCATAAATGCCATGTTGGGGCAAAGAACTTCAAGGGATGTTATAAGAACAGGCAAAGATGAAGCCTTTATTGAAGGTGTATTTCATTCGGAAAGTCCCCTTGTAGACGAAAAACTGCGGCAAATAGGCATCAATTCCGAGGAAGATGGCATTATTGTAATATCAAGGGAAATTTCCATATCCGGAAGAAATATTTGCAGGATAAACGGAAGACATACGACAGTGTCGAATCTTAAAATTATCGGGGATCTCCTGATAGATATACACGGACAATATGACAGCCAGTCCCTCCTGCGTACGGAAAGCCATATCATGTTATTGGACGCTTTTGGCGGCATGGATATCCGGCTTTTAAAAAATGACTATTTTAAATACCTGGAACAATACAAAAAACTTAATGAGGAGCTCAAAAATCTTTCAGGGGACAAGCATGAAAGGGAAAGGGCAATAGATTTTTTGAGATACCAGATAAATGAAATAGAAAGCACAGGTTTGAGTGAGAAAGAGGAAGAGGAGCTCAGAAGCCGGAAGCTTGTCTTGGGTAATGCGGAAAAAATAAGCGAAGCGCTTTCAGCGGCATATGATCTCATAACAGGGGAGAGTGAAAGAAGCTATTCGGTTATGGACGGTTTGAATAAGGCATTATCTGAGATTAGCGCACTTATTGAATTCGGAAAAGAATACGAGGAACTGAAAAAAGCCCTGGAAGATAGTCTTTACAGCTTGCAAGATGCTTCTGCCGTTATCAGGAAGCAAAGAGAAGGTACGGACTTTGAGCCGGGCTTGCTTGATAGCGTAGAGGAAAGGCTGAGTGTTATAGACCGGCTTAAAAAAAAGTATGGTGATACTGTTAAGGATGTTTTGGAGAGCTTAAATGAAATGACTGAAAACCTGGATAAAATATTAAACAGTGAAAAAGCGGCAGAAAAAATTGAGCTGGAAATTGGAAATGTTCATAACAAAATGAATAGTATCGCGAAAGACTTATATATAAAAAGAATGGAAGCAGCAAAGATTTTAGAGGAAAATATTGGAACTGAACTCTATGATCTTCAAATGGACGGAGCAGTATTTAAAGTTGAAATACAACATGGCCTGGAAAATACGGGCAGTACCAAATACTATGAGCACGGTGTTGATAAAGTGGAGTTTTTAATATCACCTAACAGGGGAGAGCCTTTAAAACCACTTTCAAAAATAGCTTCAGGAGGTGAAATGTCCAGAATAATGCTTGCAATTAAAAAAATATTGGCCGATGTAGACAGCATAGAAACGCTGATATTTGATGAAATAGACATAGGAATAAGTGGAAAAGCCTCGTCCAGGGTTTCTGAAAAGCTCAAATACATCTCAAGAAAGCATCAGGTAATTTGTGTAACCCACCTGGCACAGATTGCAATTATGGCGGACAATCATTTTAAAATTGAAAAAAATATAATTGATAATCGGACAGTTGCTTGCATTAAAAGACTTGGTCAAGATGATAGAATACATGAAGTTGCAAGAATGATAGCCGGTGGAGATGAAACCGATATTTCTTTAAAGCATGCGGAACAAATGATTAAACAAGCAGAAAAGCAGTATATGGCACCATAATTTTACAGGTAAGAATTCATGGGATGGAATCTAAAATGAAATATTTGTTTGTATAAACAGCATTACTATAGGTTAATTTATTGATAGAAATATGTGTCACGTCTTTAAAAGATGTGGCATTTATTTTCTGCAATGAAATTAATGTGAAGGTGAAAATAATGCTGTTTGACAAGACATACAAAAAGAAAATACTGATTGCAATTCTAGCGAGTATTATTATGGTTTCATTAACCTATATTAAGACATATTTTTCAATGCCGGAAGAATTGACTATTATTAAAGGTGAAGCATTAATATACAATTTCAGGAGTCCTTTTTACGTTAGGCTGGTAGCCGATGACAATGAAATATTGAAGCTTAACGGCGGATATATAAAAGCAAGCGGAAACAGTCTTAATCTTTCAAATCCGGTCACATTCGAGTCGGAAAAGAACGGCAGTGTGGTGCTTGACTTCAAAATCTTTGGTATACTGCCTCTCAGGTCTTTAAGAATTGATGTTGTTGAAAATATAAAAATAGTTCCATGTGGTAATACCGTAGGAGTAAAGCTTAACCTTACAGGGATATTGGTAGTTGGTACCGCCGACATCAGGGCTGAAAACGGAACCAGGGTTTATCCGGCTAGGGAAGCCGGTATAAGAGCGGGAGATTTGATTGTACAGGTAAACGGCATGAACATAAAAAGTATTAGAAAGCTTGTTGATGAAGTCGAAAAAAGCAGGGGAAACGAAATGAAGATAAGGTATAAAAGAGGAGGGGCATTCAGAGACGTGTTTATAAGACCTGCAATGTCGGCCGACGACCGTGAATATCATATAGGGCTATGGGTCAGGGACAATAGCGCAGGTATTGGAACACTTACTTTTTATGACCCTGCCACCGGGAATTTTGCCGCACTGGGCCATGGTATAACCGATATTGACACAGGTACGTTGATGCCTGTTTCCCATGGTGAGGTGCTTGAATCATGCATACTTGATATTAAAAAAGGAGAGCAGGGAGTACCCGGGGAGTTAAAGGGGGTATTTGTGGAAAGCAACAGCAAGCTTGGGAATATACAGCTTAATTGTGAGCATGGAATTTATGGAAAATTAAATAAATATGCAATTAAAAAGCTTTCGCCCAAAAAGTATCCTATAGCAGTCAGAAGCCAGATTAAAGCGGGCAAAGCTAAAATCCTTGCCAATATAAATGATGACAAGGTGGAAGAATTTGAAATAGAAATAATTAAAATAAACAGGCAAAATGCAGACGGTTCAAAAGGTATGGTCATAAGAATTACGGATAGGAGATTGCTGGAGTTAACAGGAGGAATTGTGCAAGGGATGTCGGGCAGTCCCATATTACAAAATGGTAAAGTTATAGGTGCGGTTACACATGTGCTTGTAAATGACCCTACACGGGGCTATGGTATTTTCATAGAAAGCATGATAAAAAACCTGGGAAAAAGCACCAATAATGCGCTCAGGCAGGCTATGTAGCCTATTGTTAGTATTTATACCGTTAATTATAAGTGATATTTCCCGTATATTATTAATTGTATTTCCAATTTTGTGAATTTAAAATTGTTATTTAATATCGCTTTCAGACACTGAAAATACTCGTATATAAGATATATTATACACTTTGCTGTTAAAAAAAAGAAAAAGTTGACTTGTAATTTTGTCGAATGCAACATATAATTATTAAGGTACAAATTACATATTTTGGGGGGAATCTTTTTGAATAATGATATTATTGATGTTTTAATCGCTGACGACAATAGGGAATTTGGAGAAATATTGCAGGAATACCTGGAAAGCCAGGATGATATTCGAGTAGTTGGTATAGCCAAAGACGGTTTGGAAGCATGTGATATGATCCTGGAGACGAACCCTCATATAGCAATACTGGACATAATTATGCCTCATCTGGACGGCCTTGGTGTTCTTGAGAAAATAAATTCTTCAGAAATGGAAAACAGGCCCCTTTTTATTGTTCTATCCGCAGTGGGACAGGATAAGATTACACAAAGGGCTTTAGCCCTTGGAGCAGAATACTATGTTGTAAAACCTTTTGATATGGATGTGCTGGTATCGAGAATAAGGCAGTTAAAGAATCAATCAAATCCGGTTATCAGGACACAGTTTACAAGACCGGCTGCCGTAAGGCGTCCCATGGCAAATAAAAAAAAGGATCTGGAAGTAGAAGTTACAAACATAATGCATGAGATAGGTGTACCTGCACATATTAAAGGATATCAGTATTTAAGGGATTCTATTATGATGGTTATAAAAGATATTGAATTGATCAATTCAATAACCAAACAGCTTTATCCTTCAATAGCCCGTGAATACAGTACCACACCCAGCAGGGTTGAAAGAGCCATAAGGCATGCAATTGAAGTTGCATGGAGCAGGGGACAGGTGGAGTCTCTCAACAACATATTTGGTTATACTATCAATACGGGTAAAGGCAAACCCACCAACTCAGAATTTATTGCAATGGTAGCAGATAAGCTCAGGCTGGAAATGAAAGTCGGGTAAGATATGTAAATAAAGGGCAAAGTGTGGCACGGTTTCATAGGGCAGCAATATGAACCATAGCCAAACCAATACGGAAAAGCAACAGAAGAGGCACTATTTTAATGATAGTGCCTCTATAAACATGTCAGCCTAGTTTTTCTACTCTGATGTAATCTTATACGCTCATTATACTACAGCTAGCCGGTAAGAGGATTCCGTTGCCGGGGCGTTAGGGTACTCTTGACGGAACAGGGGGGTTGTTGTATACTTAAAAACGTAGTGGGACGGTCGCTCTGTCTCATATCGTCCGTATATGCAAGGCTGGTGGAGAGCTTGTGAACTTAAGGTTTACTTTTGGATACCGCATTGACAACACAAGTTTACATTCAAAAAAGATAACAGAAAAAATGAGTAATAAGATCAATACTGCTTTTTGAACTAGAAAAAAGGCAGTTTATTACAAAACAAAAAAAGGTATGCCGAGCTGCTAAAATACCTGGCTTGAATAGTTGATGTCCAAGATATATAATTAATTATAGAAAATTATAGGCCATAACCAAAGGGAGATTTATGAAGAAAGTATTTCTACTATTTATTATAGTATATATTGCTCTTCAATCATGCAGCGCAAATAAAGGATATAAAACAGCAGAACCTGTTTCCAGGGTGAACTACGGTGATAAAAGAGTTATTGGTATTTCACTTTCTGGGAGTGCACCATATTTTGACGCCATGATTGATTATGCAAAACTTGAGGCAGCAAGAAATAAAGCAAAAGTTCTGGTTCTGGATGCAGGCTGGGATTCTAAAATACAAGCGGGACAAATTTCAGAGCTGTTGTCGATGAATATAGATGCCATATGTGTTGTCCCTGTAAATTCCCATGAAATTATTCCTTCTCTAAAGGAAATAAAGGAAAAGGGCATACCACTTATCCACCTTAATGTGCCAAATGCCGATCAAGCAGATCACCTTATAGATACGTATGTCGGAGCCTCTGTGGTGGAAGAGGGTATTCTGGCTGCAGAATCTGTGCTTAAAATTGTTGGTGAAAACGGGGGTAACATAGTTATTATTGAAGGCGCTGAAGGTAACTATGTGACAATTGGAAGGACGGCCGGGTTGACGGAGTATATAAGCTCCAACCCTAATATTGAAATAATCGCTAAATCTTACACAAAGTGGACAAAAGAAGATGCTAAAGCTGAAATGGCAAAAATCCTAAAAGCCCATGCAAAGATTGATGTAGTTGTAACCCATGATGATAACCTTGCTATTGGATGTATCAGAGCTATCAAAGCTTTAGGTAGAGCAGGGGAGTTTCCGATTGTTTCGATTGGAGGCAATGCCAAGGGCTATAATGCAATAAAAAAAGGAGAGATTTTCAGTACTGTTTGCCAGCCGCCTGACTGGGAGGGAATTACTGCCATTCAGGCAGCGGTCAAACTGATGAATGGCGAAAAAGTAAAAAAATGGTTAAAAACCCCGGTAAGTCTTGTAACCAGAGAAAATGTCAGGACTTTTAAGGAGTTATGGTAGGAATGTGGAATAAACAGCTTAAAGAGTTATCTATGTGGTATTACAACAGGAATATCAAGTTCAAATTAACTCTATATTTTCTTGTTCTTATCCTTCTATCCTTTTTATTAATAGGAGTAGTTAACATAATAATACTATCAAAATCTTTTGAGGACTCTGCAAACCAGAGGGCATTTCTTGCTATAAGTCAAGCTAATACCAGTGTTGACAACTTAATTCGAGGTATGGAAAACGCTATTGATATTATTTCCAGTAATGAACATGTAGTGAATTTTTTAGAAAAACATAACTTGGAAGATGATAACCGATTACTTGAAAAAAAGGCCTTTGATTTTCTTGAAAGTTATTCAAAGCATTATTTTGAAATAAGTGGTTTGGCAATTGTAAATGAAGAGGGCACCTTTGTCAGTAACTCCATGGAGAGAAAAGTCAATAAATTAATTACCACCGAAGAGTGGTATCAGCAGTGCATTAATAAGCCGGAAAGCATTCATATTTTTCAGTCAATGCTGGGCAGGAGCCTGCAAGGAAACTATGACGCAGGCGTAAACGATATTATTACAGTTGCCAAGGCTCTGAAAACTCCCTCCGGTGATAAAGTGAGAGGTGCAATTATAATAGACTTCAGGGTAAAGGTATTAGAAGACATGTTAGAGGATATCAGGCTTGGAAAGGAAGGCTTCATCTATATTGCTAACTCCGCTGGAGAACCTGTATATTCGCCTTTGAGAAGTGTTGTACCTAGAGTTAAAAGTCAATGGTTCATAGAAGGAAATTACGGAGTGTTCAAAAAATATATTCAAGGAAAGCAGTACAGTTTTATATTTACATCATCTTTCTATACAAAATGGAGAATTGTTGCAGTGTTTCCAATGCATGAGACTCTGGAGGAAATTAATAATTTTAAGTATTACAGCTATATTGTATTAATTATTGAAAGTATTATAGCCCTTATTATTTCGGTATTATTCTCTTCCTCTATATCAAAACCTATAAACCGCTTGAAGAATCTTATGAAAAAGGCTGAAAAAGGGGATTTGACTGTTAGATTCAATTCAATATATGATGATGAGGTAGGACAACTGGGAAAAAGCTTCAACGTCATGATTTATGAAATAAAAAATTTGATTGCTGAAGTACGGAAGGAGCAAAAAAGTAAAAGGGAAGCAGAACTTAAAGTGCTGCAAGCTCATATTAAGCCACACTTTCTTTATAATACACTGGACACCATCAATTGGATGGCCCTTAAGTATAATGCGGAAGATATAATTGAAACAATAAATGCCCTTACAAAACTGTTCAGGATTGGTTTAAGCAGAGGGGATGAGATTATAAGTCTTTCTGAAGAAATTAAACATGTACGCAGTTATTTAACAATACAGAAGCAAAGATATGAAGACATACTTGATTTTGAAATCAGATTAGGAGAGGAAATGGAGAATTACCTGGTGCAGAAGGTTATTATTCAACCTATTGTAGAAAATGCGATTTATCATGGTATAAAACAGAAGGGAGAGCCGGGTATAATTATTATTAAGGCTAAAGTTGTTTTAAACAAGCTTGTCATTACTGTTTTTGATAATGGTGTGGGGATTCACAAAGACAAACTTGACAGGATCAATGATATTTTGCAAAATGGTAGTGTCGAAAGAATTGGTTACGGTGTGTTTAACGTTAATGAACGTATAAGAATTTCCAGAGGGTTAGAATATGGTATAAAAATATTTAGTAAGCAGGGCAAGGGAACAATAGTTAAAATTTACAATCCAATTGTACATTTTACTGATAAATAGGGGGATGCCATGTTTAAGGTTCTTATTGCAGATGACGAACCAAGGATAAGAAATGGTCTTTGCAGTTTAATAAACTGGGGAGATTATGGTATGACTGTTATCGGCACAGCAAAAAATGGTAAGGAAGCTCTGGAAATAGCTGACGAAAAAAAACCTGAGCTTTGTCTTATTGATATTTGTATGCCCATAATGGACGGTATTAATTTAATACGAAATCTTAATGAGAGAAATCCAAAAAGTATTAATATTATTGTTTCTGGACATGATGAATTTGAGTATGCACAACAGTCTATAAAACTCAAAGTATTCGATTATATTTTGAAACCAATTATGAAAGAGGATTTTCTAAAAGTTATTTTAAAGGTGAAACATCACCTGGAAGAAGAATTGGAGAAAGAGAGACAGCATAAGCTAGCAAGTACTCTGCTAGAGAAGAATTTGCCGGTTTTGCGCTACAGATTTCTTTCGGACTGGCTTAAAGGAAACCTGACACATGAAGAAATAGCTGAGCTGATGGATTTTCATAAAATCAGGCATGGAAACAATAACGGATTAATTGTAATAAAAGCTATAGACAGCTATTGTAAAAATGATATAAGCGTAGAGACTGATAAACAGCTCAAGTTATGTATGCTGCAAAACATGATTGAAGAGTCTGTGGAAAATCTTGAGCCATTTATAATTACAGTAGACGAGTATCAAAATGTTGTTGTAATAGTCACTATTACTGATGAGTCAGTATGGGATAATATTAAAAATATTATTGAAGAAAAGTCTGTTCAAAAAATGGATTTAGAGCTTCGCATTTACAAAAGAAAGCTGGATCCTAATACTTTAGAGATTTGCAATGTATATGAGGAGATACTGAAGGAAATTGAGATGGAATACTATTGCCTTCCCGTAGTAAACAAGGTTAAAAGTTATATTGAACAAAACTGGCAGGATTCAGGACTTAGCCTTCATAAGATTGCTGCTCAAGTAGATGTAAGCACAAATCATTTGAGCAAACTGTTTAAACAGGAACTGGGTATATCATTTACCGATTACCTTATTAAAAGAAGGATAACAGAAGCAATCAGGCTACTGGGACTTCCCCACTCTAAAATAAACGAAGTAGCGGAAAAGGTAGGCTATAGTACCCAGCACTATTTCTGTGCTGCTTTTAAAAAAGTACTGGGCATTACCCCATCCGAGTATCGTAAAAAGTGCTATTCTGAAGAGTAATTTGGAGGAGAGAGTTTTGTTTTGAGATTCAAAAAAATTGTAATTATTCCTATTGTGTTAATTGTCATTAGTTTTGCCGTAGTAAATATCACCAGAACTCACAGAAAAGATGAGGGGGTAAAATACCTGGTCGGTGTATCCCAGCCTAATATATCTGACCCATGTAGGGTGGCACTTATAAAGCAGATTCAATTGTATGGGGAAAGACATGCTGATGTAAAAGTAATTTACTACGATGCGGCAAATGATGATATAAGGCAAAAAAAGGATATCGTCAACATGATGGAGCAAAAAATAGATCTTTTGATAGTTACACCAAGAAGTCCTGATTTTCTGTCTGAAACCATTAACGAGATTTTTGATTCCGGAATTTCAGTCATCCTTTTGGAGAATAAAGCTGAGGATACAAACTACACTATGTTTATCTCTGTAGCTGATTACAAGCCTGGAAAAGCTTTGGAAGAGCATACAGCAAAAATGTTGGGAAGTAAAGCGTTCATAAACGCTTTAAAGATACTTAAGGGTGAAGCATACCCTAAAACCTATGAGTTGAGCGTAAGGTAAAATCCTTTATCAAGATGAAATATGAATCAAAAAGCTCTTACCTTATAAATTCTTATATTAAAAATATTCCACTAAATCTTAAACAATTCATATGAAATTCTAAATAATCTTTATTTTTTATATGCTATATTTAACTCATATAAAAAATAAGGGAGGATGTTAAAATGGTAAATTGTAAAAAAGTTATGGTTTTTGTAATGTGTTCGATGCTAGTCTTAACCTTATTGGCTGGATGCGGGTCTTCAAGCTCATCATCCAAAGAATCAGAGAAAGCCCAAAGCAGTTCAGGAGATAAACAGGAACAGCCAAAAGAAGACGTGGAAGAGAAGAAACTGAGAATATTCTTTACAAATGCTTTTTACACGGCACCTTATTGTGCTCCATTAAATGAGGAAGCAAAGAAAACTGCAGACGCTATGGGTGTCGAACTGCAAATCGTAGATGGAAAGGGAGATGCACAGGTGCAGCTGGACCAGATTCAGAATGCAATCCTTCAAGAGTTTGATGGTATTATGTATTTCCCTGCAGATATGGCTTCCAGCGTTAATATTGTTAGAAAAATCAAAGACTCAGGAATACCCTTTGTAATTGTTAATTCACAGGTAGATTCTTTCGTACAGGATTTAATAGGTACATTTGTAGGCCCTGATCCACTGTCACAGGGGAGAATTGCAGCCCAGATGGCTATTGAGGCTCTCGGTGCAGATGGAGGAAACGTTGTATTCATAGAAGGAGCTGGCGGTTCGGAAGGCCAGATTAAAAGATCGGAAGGTTTTGAAGAGGTATTAAAGGATAACCCTCAAATAAACATACTTGGAAAACAGCAGGCAGATTGGGATCCTGCAAAGGCAATGAAAGTGATGGAAGACTTCCTCACCAAGTTTGGTGACAAGATAGATCTGGTTTATACACATGATGACGGTATGTTCCAGGGAGTAGCTAAGGTTCTGAAAGATAAAGGTTTGACCGATAAAGTCAAGGTTGTATCAATTGGTGCCAACAGGGCAGGTGTTGCTGCGGTTAAAGCCGGTGAGCTATATGGTACAGCTTCCCAGTCTCCCCAGGAGGAAGGAAGGAAGGGTGTTGAAGCCATTATTAAAGTTATTAACGGAGAAAAACTTGATCCCTGGATTAAAACAGAATCAGTACCTGTAACAAGCAAAAATGTTGATGAATTCGGTGATGCAGGATGGTAATACGTAAATAACTAATCTGAAGCCTTATTAAATAGTTATAGTGGAGTTGGGATTGTACTCCACTATAACCATTGATATAGCTATTCTATTCAGGAAGTGTGACCCTGTAGAATAGGGAAGGAGTACAAATGCACGAATTTGCACTTGAAATGATGGATATTACAAAGGTTTTTCCAGGAGTTAAGGCACTTGACAAGGTAAATTTCAACGTTAAAAAGGGAGAAGTGCATGCACTTGTGGGTGAAAACGGAGCAGGAAAATCAACTCTTATGAAAATACTGGATGGCGTCTATTCTTCGTACGACGGGGAAATACGCATCAATGGGGAAAAGGTATTACTAAGAGATACCAATGATGCAAAGAAAAATGGAATCAGCCTTATATTTCAGGAGTTCAATCTGATCCCTTCACTTTCAGTAGCTGAAAATATTTATCTGGGCAGGTTGGAATCAAATAAGCTAGGAGTATTAAACTGGAAAAGAATAAAAGAATCTGCTGCTGATTTATTCCAAGCCTTGGGATTTAATATTAGTGCAGATGCCATAGTTGAAAATTTGAGCATAGCCGAGAAGCAAATGGTTGAGATAGCAAAGGCTCTATCAATTAACGCAAGGATTATTATTATGGATGAGCCAACTGCAGCCCTGACACAAAGTGAAATATTAAAGCTGTTTAAAATAATTCGTGAGCTTAAATGCAAAGGTGTAACCATCATTTATATTTCACACAGGCTGGAGGAAATTTTTGAAATAACTGATACCACAACAGTTCTCCGGGATGGGCAAATTATTGACACAGTGAAAACCTGTAATACTTCAAAGGCTGAAATTATTGAGAAAATGGTTGGAAGGTCCATTGATAGGGAATTTCCAGTATGCCAAAAGGAAATTGGAGAAACAATTCTGGAAGTAAAAGACTTAATAAGGAAAGATGTGCTAAAGGAAATTAATTTTAACCTTCGTGCCGGAGAAATCCTGGGTATTTCAGGATTGGTAGGTTCAGGGCGTACAGAGCTTGCAAGAACAATTTTTGGAGCGGATGCGGTAGATAGCGGTGAACTTAAAATAAAAAACAAAGTGGTAAGAATATACTCTACATTGCAAGGCAAGAAGAACTCAGTTGCCCTTGTACCGGAAGACCGGAAGGATCAAGGCCTGGTGGTTAACTTTTCAGTTCTTCTCAATATGACCATATGCAATTTGAAAAAGGTTACTTTTAAAAACCTGATCCTAAATAAAAGAAAAGAGAAATTAGTCTGTGGGGAGTATATCAAGAAATTAGGTGTTAAGACACCTTCCATGCAGCAGAAGTGTATTAACCTTAGCGGAGGAAACCAGCAGAAGATAGTTCTTGCCAAATGGCTTTTTGCGGATGCCGATATTTTGATACTTGATGAACCTACCAGAGGAATTGATGTGGGAGCTAAATTTGAAATTTATCTTCTGATGCATGAGATGGTCAAAACGGGTAAATCGATTATCATGATTTCTTCAGAGCTACCTGAGGTAATAGGCATGAGTGACAGGATACTTGTTATGTCGGAAGGTAAAGTAAAAGGATGTTTCGAAAAGAAGGATATTAATCCTGAATTGATTATGAAAGCTGCAATTGGATAAATGCATTTGAAAGGAATGATTTGGTTGATTAAGAGCGAAAACATAGCGGGATCAATGGATCGCTTTTTTATAAGTAAAATACGCTATATTTTTCAGAATTACGCGGTAGCATTGGTTTTAATTGCTATTGTTATCTTGGTATCGTTATACTCCCACAGCTTTTTAACAATACAAAATTTTGACAATATCCTTAAACAAATTTCAGTTATAGGCATATTATCCTGTGGAATGACACTGGTAATAATATCCGGTGGAATTGACCTTTCTGTGGGATCTATTGTTTCACTGGCAGGAGTAATTGTTATAAACCAGGTTAATACTATGGGTGTTTTACCTGCCATTATTGTTACACTTGGCACGGGGGCACTGTTAGGGGCTATTTCCGGTCTGATTTTGGCTAAAATTAAAGGCAGGCTGGGTGAGGCATTTATTATAACCTTTGGAATGATGTCTGTAATTGCTTCTCTTACAATGATATATTCAGGGGGTATATTCCAGCAGGGTTCCGGCACTGGCCTTTTCGGCAAAATTGGTTTGGGTGTTGCTCCGGTTATTATTTTTATAGTTATTATTGTTATTACGCAGTTTTTACTTACAAATACCCCTTTGGGACGAGTTATCTATTTCCTTGGCGGTAACATTGAAGCAACTAGTATGTCGGGTATCAATGTGAGTTTTTACAGGGTTATGGTATTCACGTTGAACGGTATAACGGCTGCTGCAGCTGCAATTGTACTTACATCAAGGGTTGGAGCAGCATCTCCTGCGGCAGGTACAGGATATGAACTGGATGCTATAGCAGCAGTTGTGGTTGGAGGAGTGAGTTTGTCAGGTGGCAGAGGAAGTATGATTAATACCGTTTTAGGTGTTGTTGTAATGGGTGTTCTGGGAAACGCTTTAAATATAATGAATATATCCTCCTATCCACAAAACATAATTAAAGGAATAATCATTATCCTGGCTGTAGGTATTGATATCTGGAATAAAAATAGACAATGGAAAGTATAATGAGGAGTTAAAATGTATAGAAAGGTAAACTATATCAAATTTATCAGGGACAAGAGTGTCTTGTTTTTTCTTATACTAATGGTAGTCGTTATGTCGTTGGTCAAGAGTAATTTTTTTTCAACAGCAAATATTACGAATATTCTGGTTCAAATATCCATTTATGGTATTGTCGCTTTTGCGATGACCTTTGCTATCATCTGTGGAGAATTTGATTTGAGCGTAAGTTCTACCTTTGCCCTGTCCACAATCTTGTTTATTGATTTCAGCAAAAGAATCGGAATATTGCCTTCAATGCTTGTTGTATTTATGATCGGAGCGATTATTGGGCTGTTTAATGGGATGCTTGTATCTAAAGTCAAAATGAATGCTTTCATTGCTACAATGGGTACGATGGTAGCTGTGAAAGGTTTTGCGCTTTTTTACACTGACGGCAAGCCTATAAATACTACTGATGAAATAATTTATTCAATGGGTAATGGGAAAATACTAGGTATACCATATTTAATACTGGTTTTCTTTATTGTTTTTATAATTAGTGAGTTTATTCTCAAAAAGACAAACTTTGGCAGGAAAATATATGCCACCGGCGGAAGTAAAAAAGTAGCAATGCTGGCAGGAATTAATGTGGAATTTTATAAAATGATTGTATTTGTAATTTTAGGTGTTATGGCTTCCTTTGGAGGTGTTATGCTTGCTGCAAGAGTTAACGCAGGATCAGCCTTGTATGGTTCAGACCTGGCTTTATCAGTAGTAACAGCTGTTGTAATAGGAGGAACAAAGCTTACAGGCGGAAAAGGAAGCGCAATTAAAACCTTGCTGGGGATGCTGATGATAGGAGTACTCTTTAATTCCCTTACATTACTGCAGGTTCAAGCATATTACCAGGAAATTGTCAAAGGGGTTATTCTTATTCTGGTTGTATCCCTTGACTCGATAAATGGAAAGAGCAAAGGCTAAGTTAAGTCTTAAAGGAGATTATAGAGGGAGGTATTAGCTATGACATTAACAAACGAACAAAGGATTTTGAATGTAATAAACAGGCGGGATGTAGATTTCCTGCCAAGCCAGATTACAATGGCTGATAGAACTAGAGACAGGGAATTATCAATCCAATTAGGATTATCTTCAGCAGACGAACTTGATAGTTATATGGGAAATCATATCCACATTACCTTTAGTGCTGATGATGTTCCGTTGGTCTACAGGAATGACATAGAGAAAATGAAGGAATATGAAGCCAGGGGCTTTTGTGGTGTTGATGTTGAAAATCATGTTGTCTATGATAAATGGGGAGTTGGTATACAGATGTATGCTGACGGTTTTTTTCCATGCTTCCATCCTCTGCAGCAAAAATATGAACGAAATGAAATAGCTGAGAAATTTATGCCTCCTGGATTTAACAGGGATGTCCTAAAGCTGGGTGAACTGGAAGAGGCAGTAAGGTGCTTTAAGGCCCCGGATGCCTCTGCAAAAGGAAATTTTGATTTGATAGAATATGATCTAAAGAAGTATTCAGGTGATTTTCTTGTAATATGCTCAGGATATGGTGGGATGTATGAAAGAAGCTATCATGTAATGGGTTTTGAAGAGTTAATGATGGAAATTGCTGCCCAGCCTGAAGTGGTTGAGGAACTGCTGGACAAAATACTGGAATATAAAATAGCTTTTGCCAGGAAATGTGTAGAGCATGGAGCTAAAGTAGGGCATACTGGAGATGACCTTGGCACTCAGTACAGCACTTTGTTTTCAAAGGAGATGTTCAGAAGAATATTCAAGCCAAGATACGCCAAACTTTTTAATGTTTATAAATCTGCAGGAATTCCTGTAGCCATGCACTCCTGCGGTAATATTACCGAATTCATACCTGATTTAATCGATGTGGGGCTGGATATTCTTGAGCCGGTTCAGCCGTGTATGGATTTAAAATTTCTGAAAAAGGAATTTGGTAAAGACCTTATTTTCTGGGGCGGAATAGACACACAGCAAATACTGCCCTACGGATCACCTGAGAAAATCGAGGAAATGGTGCGTGAGACTATACACATACTGGGTAAAGGCGGAGGTTATATTGTAGCACCGTCACAAGAAATAACAAAGGATGTACCTGTTGAGAACATTAAAGCACTGGTGAAAACGGTAATTATTGAGAGGGAACGGGTACTCCAGATGTAAAAATAAAACAAGTATTAACATATTATATTCGAAGCGTGTATAATTTGAATTGGCCATGTTATAATTTTAATGGTAGGAGGTATTAAATTGAAAAGGTATTGTCTGGTGAATAAAATAAAAAAAGAGTTTCTAAAGGAATATATTGATATTCATAAGGATCCCTGGAAGGAAGTGCTTGAAGCTCTTAAAGAAGCTGGAACCCGCAATGAGTTCATTTTTATGTATCATAATCTCGCTATAGTTATTATTGAGTGTGAAGATATTGACGTATACATGAAATCCTTCGGGAATTCCGAAGCGGGAAAGAAGTGGTTTGAAATGGTTGCACCCTGGCTTGAGGAGAGCCAGTTTATTGACGAAACTGGAAAGTTACATGGTGAGACAAATTATCTGGAGAAAGTATTTGATCTGAAGCAGCAACTAGACGGAAAACTTCATCCATATTGATAGGGGGAATTTGATATGTCAAAAAAAATCATTGCTGAAAAAGCATTAGAGCAGGGAGAAGGCATACTAAGGCTGGCACCTGCATGGGTACCGAGATCCTTTTGCAGGCCTGGGAAAAGAATTAAGCTTCACCCAGACGACTATTACATAAGTGGTCTTGAGCGAGGGGGAATTGATGAAAGGTGGTTTGCATCTACAACTCATGCAGAAAATGGACCTGGAACACCTGATGATGAGGGCCTTAGCTATATTGTGGCAGATGATGACGGAAAAGAAAAGGTTTTACTCAGAGATGCTGTCGAGTACTTAAAAGGGGATATTATAGGAAGTGGACTTTGGAATAAATATAATAGATGGCCAATGTATTCAAAATTTTTTGACAATATGGGGCCGCTCCCCCACCACGTACACCATGGAAAAGAACATGCGGCAAGAGTTGGACAGGAAGGCAAGCCTGAAATGTACTTCTTCCCAGCCCAAGTGAATAACCACGGGGGCGAGTTTCCGTTTACCTTTTTTGGGTTCAATCCTGAAACTACCAGGGAGGAAGTAAAAAAGAGCCTTGAAGATTTTATTAAAGGTGATAATAAACTCCTTGACTTATCGAGAAGCTTCAAGCTTACGCTGGATACAGGCTGGGATGTTCCTCCAGGAGTACTGCATGCTCCGGGAAGTCTTTGCACCTATGAACCCCAATTTGCCTCTGATGTGTATGCCATGTACCAATCGGTGCTGTATGGAGGGCAATGCGTTCCGCCGGCACTCCTCTGGAAGGATACCCCCAAAGAAGAGTTAAATAAATTTAGTTACCTTATTGAGGTTATTGATTGGGACTTAAATGTTGACCCAGATTTCCACAAAAACCGTTTTATGGCGCCAAAGCCTGCAAAAGAAATGGAAGAAATGAAAGCTGAAGGATATATTGAAGAGTGGATTTGCTACAAGTGCAAGGAAGTAAGCGCTAAACGCCTTAGTGTAATGCCGGGAAAAACAGTTACCATTAAAGATAGTGCAGCGTACGGATTTATTATGCTTCAGGGGCATGGGAAATTTGGATCGTGGGATATTGAGACACCCTCATTGATAAGGTATGGACAGCTGACCTATGATGAATTTTTTGTTACTGAAGAAACAGCAAAAAAAGGCGTTACTATCTATAACCAGTCAAAATCCGACCCTATTGTAATGTTAAAGCACTTTGCTGAAAATTCTGACCTTAAGATAGAATAGTACTCTGTAGCTTCTGTTGTAGCAACAGATTGCTTAAATCGTCATGAGGAATATTTTTCCTTTTGAGCCCCATTGAAATAGCGTATATGATGTTTTTTACAGGCTCAAGCAGCAGACCAGCTTGTCACAGATTATAAGCGTTATAGAAGTTAATTATTATGATGAACAAAAAAAAGAATTCAGCCAAGTATTGGGGGAGGTTTTGATGCTTTTGTAACAAAAGTTGGAGGACCTTTGTCATTAACAGCTAACGCTGCCAACTTATCTGCTGTGGTTTTTTAAATAGTTAGTTTTACTGTATTCAAAAATTTCAGATTTAAGTGGCATTTTTAATCTGAGTTACCCAATTTTCCAGACGGTGTCTGGAAAATTATCCTGGTCACATTATTGTGAGCTTTTAAGCGTTCCTGACAAAGAGGCAAGAAGCTTTTATGAAAAAGAAGCTATAAGCTCAAATTGCTCGGTACGAGAGTTAAAAAGGCAAATAGATACATCTCTATTACTGGTAGATATAAAATAGGCAGAGGAGGCAGAGCAGCAAACGATTGACAGACGTAATTGCGTACGGTATAATATGTGCAGGAGGTGAAAATAATGAAAACAGTTCCAATAACACAAGCGAGAAATAATTTATATAAATTACTTGATGAAACAATTATATCAAGTGAGCCAATAGAAATATTAGGGAAGAGAGGAAATGGTATCTTATTATCAAAACAAGATTGGATTTCAATACAAGAGACATTATATTTATTATCAATCCCAGGAATGAGAGAGTCGCTTATTGAGGGAAGAAATATACCAAAAGAAGAGCTGCTGGATTTGGAGGATATCGGATGGGATTTAGATTGAAGCTTACAAAGAGAGCTGCAAATGATGCTAAAAAGCTAGAAAAGCTTGGATTGGATAAAAAAGCAAAAGAGTTATTAAAGATTATCCGGGAAAATCCTTTTCAAAATCCTCCGCCTTATGAAAAACTAATAGGTGATTTAAAGGGTATGTATTCAAGAAGAGTTAATATACAGCATAGAATTGTTTATGTGGTTGTACAGGAAGATAAAGTAGTAAAAATATTATCTATGTATTCGCATTACGAATAGGGAATAGGTATATGGAAAAGACGTAGGGATTTTCCTAAAAGTGTAATACAATAATAATGTGTATCTATTTTGTACACCAAAGACAAAAATGATCGATCACAAAGCCCAAAATTGTTTTGTGGTTTTTTCATACCCTACTTTGAAAAAAACGGTCACTTGATAAAAAACAAAGTTAAAAGATACAATTAAGCAGCTTGAATTAACATAAATTATAAATTTAGTTATAATATTACAACCGTGCAAGTAGATGTGCACTTTTTAGTACCGTCTTTGCAGCATTTAAAATTTGAAAGATATCTGATTTTTGCTGGTTTTTGTCTTTCTCATAAAAATTTTCTGGAGGTGTTTAAGTTTGAAAGCAGCAATTTTTTACGGAAAAAAAGATATAAGAGTTGAGGAAACAAGTATTTTAGAACTGCGGCGGGGGGAAGTACAGATAAAGGTTAAAGCATGTGGGGTATGTGGAACAGATTTGCATATTTATGAAGGTGATGAAGGCGCGGCAGAATGTAAACCGCCGAATATTTTAGGACATGAGTTCTCTGGAGTTGTTTTTGAAGTTGGACCTGGTGTAAAGGCCTTGAAACAGGGAGATAGGGTATGTGTTGATCCAAATCATATGTGTGGGGAATGCTATTATTGCAGAATAGGGAAAGCTCATTTTTGTGAAAATATGATTGGAATTGGTACAACTACTCATGGAGGATTTGCCGAATTCTGTAATGTACATGAAAAACAGGTATACAAAATCGGAAAAAGTCTTTCCTTTGAAGAAGGTGCAATGTCTGAGCCAGTTGCATGCTGTTTACATGGAATGGATATTACAGGTGTAAAGCCTGGAGATACGGTTATGGTTATTGGTGGAGGTGCAATTGGACAAATAATGCTACAGCTTGTTAAACTATCGGGTGCATCGACCATAATAATGGTAGAACCAGTACTGTTTAAAAGAGAAATGGCTGAAAAGTTTGGAGCTGATATTACAGTTGACCCTTTAAGCCAATCGGTACAAGAAGTTTTGAACTCTTATGCAATTCTTTCTGTTGATGTTGTTATTGAATGTGTTGGAAAGAAGGAAACTATGACGGACGCCATAAGATATGTGGGCAAAGGAGGCACTGCAATGTTATATGGACTTACTGAACCGGCATGCGAAATACCTTTGCTTCCATTTGATGTATTCAAAAGGGAAATTTCAATAAAAGCTTCATTCATAAATCCTTACACACAAGGTAGAGCTGTTTCCCTATTAAAATCGGGAAAAATAAATGTAAAAGATATTATAACAACCAAGATAAGATTAGATGATATTAACAATGTATTTGAAAATCTGTCTTATAGGAGTAAAGGAAAAGTAATTGTAAATCCCTAACAGTAAATTGACTCTGTCGGTAAGTTTAATAATCTTTCAAATATGGTCGATATAGTATATAAGTAATAAAAAAAGTATGTCAAACATTAAGGAGGAAACAATATGCTCTCAGTGGTAAATCAATACTGTTCTCAATTATATCCAAATGCTACTGAAAGAAATTTACAATCTCAAGGTTATGTATCAAATGCAACATTTGCATCTGTTCTTACAAAGGCACAAAGGCAAAGTGAGTCATATCTGTCACAATTACAGATGAAATTTGGTTCGAAAATATCCGTGCAAAATTTGGAATATAGCAAGGCTAATATTAACCATATTGGTAGTTCAACAGTTGGAACAGGAAATGTGATTATAGCCCCTAACATTCTTGAAAAAATGGCTTCTGACCCTCAAGCGAGACAGCACTATGAA
>JANQLN010000002.1 GCA_028280575.1 Clostridia bacterium | reverse complement strand
CATCTGAACTACGGATGGTGAATATGCCGGGTAGCCTTTTTCAAGGTTCTAGACACTTACATTTTCTTAATGATTGGACTGATAAATGTTTCATTGTACTCATAAATTTATACCTATTTTAAAAAATGGGGAAACTCTCATTAATTACACATAAGCAAATTGCTTACACATATGATTTCCACAGGACCATGGCGGCAGCATTTTTTTCAAAGCCGGCCTGCTTTAAGACCGATTGGAGCAGATTTTTTTTACTGTTGTCCTCCGGCCAAATTTTTACTTCAAGTTTTTTAATATCCGGCCATATTCTTCTTTCATCAAATGATTTTTTAAATTCTTCAAGTGCGGCTACCGATTCTTCATAAGAGCCGGTTTCAAGTGAAATTCTTTCGCCGTAGCGCTCCAGTACAGCAAGGGCCTTTCCGCCCTTTATTATAAAAGCAGTACCGGGAACACACATAAAAGCCGTATTAATTTTACTGTGCGGGACTATCCTTCCATAAACCTGTGAAGGGTCACATGCATTCAGAGTAAAAATATCTTCACACACATTGTTTAATTTTCTTTCAGCTTCCGGAAGCATGAACTGGATACCTGAAATTCCACTGATAAAATATCCCCGCAGTATGTTGCCTGTGTATTCCATTTTTTTTAGTTGTTCGTATACCGACGACCATGTAAAGCTGCTTTGCTCAAGGGTGATTATTTCCCTGCAAAGTATTCCATATCTTAAAAACCATGTATTTATCTTGCTTGCCAGGCTATATTCTGGTTTAAATGAAGCAAGCTCCCATCTTCCCATGTCTGTCCGGGAAACCATGCCTGCAGCTCTTTTTGCTTTTATTACGGAAGGCCTTTGTCCAGACGGACCGTTGTTTTTTTGCCTGTTTAAATAATACCTGACAGGCTGGAATGAATCGTTTACAACCAGGCCCTTTATAACAAGCTCTTCAAGGATATCAACCGCTTCACTGGCCGGCAGGCTGGCAATAGCAGTCAATATATGGGTAAACGAAGCCCCTCTGGATTTTAAAATGTTGTATAGCATGGCCTGTTTTTCATCGAGTTCCGGGCAAATATCAATTTGTTCGTTTTCCGGATCGATACTCATATTTTCCGTACAGAACCATGCTAAAGCTATGCTTTTTCCCGGAGGGCTTTGGCCTGTCCGCCAAAAAACCCTGCCGTTGCCGCACAAGGCATCCAAAAGACCTGGAAAATATCCTTTTATCCTTGCCGGGAAAACTATGCTTTCCCACCATCCTGCCGGTAAATACAGGCCTTCCATCTGTTTTATGGTATCATAGAGTGTTTCTTCGGCAGATATGCTTGCCCTGGCAACATTCTGCCATACCGGCATGAAGCATGCAAGGTTTTCAGTGCTTTTAGGCTTGACGGCCAGAGCAGCATGGCTCATGCTTTTCTTTACAGCCCTTTCATATATTATTGAATGGCAAAAGCTGTTTATTCCTGCCTGTGCAAACTGTCCTGCTATTATGTACCTGTTCGACATAAGAGTATTTAGTATGTTGTCAACAGCACAATTATCAATATTATAACGCTTTAATATGTCATCCTTTGAAAAGGGGCTGTTATAGCGGGCATAGCGGCGTACAATCCTGGCTGCGGATTCCTCCTGCGTCCAGTCGGATATATCGTTTACATAGGACGATTTGCTTTTATGCTCTAAAATAATGTTCTCAGCCGTTTTATATAAAGCGGCCTCCTCAGATGCAATCCATTTGACAGAATTGGAAACCGGATGGGTCAGTTTTATTGTCCTGCCCTGTTTTTCGAGTAAATCAAGCCATACAATAATATCCTTGTTATTAACTGCTTCATTCAAAATATCTCCATAAATGAGCAGGAAGGAATGCAGTTCATTTTGTGAGGTAACTTTTTGGAGGCGATACATGGCATTACTTTGTTTTCTGGTTTCATCAAATACTTTTTCATTAATTTGCGGCTTGCTGTAAAAATTTTTCAAATCAAGTCCCAGGGCATCCATCCCTGATATTACTGGCTTATTTGTATCTGACGGGTGGGGGGACTTTTCCTCGTACATCATTATGCCTTTAAAGTCCAGTAAAAGCTCAGATGCAAAGGGAGAAGGAAAAAACGTCATTTTTTCGACAATTTCAATTTCTCCCTTTCTTATTTTTTCCAGGACTTTTTTAGTATTTGGAAGATCAAATATTTGCCCCATACATTCCCGCATTGTTTCTATAATTAAAGGGTGATCCATATACTTTTGGGCAGTTTCCAATGCATCCACGGAGCGAAGCCTTTGTATCCAAAGGGGCAGGCGTTTTCCCTGCTGGCGAATGCCCATCATTAAAGCCCTGTATGCATTATAGCGGAAGGTCATGGCAAACCTGGATGTACCGGGCAGCTTGCTTAGCAATGTGTTTTCCATTTCATTTGGGGAAAGAAGGCTGAATATACCTGACAGGTTACCCTTGCAGCCATATAGATGAATAAGTATTGCGTCGTTTGTAAATCCGGTGAAAACGCTGCATTTTATTGCTTTTTCCAGGGCGTCTTCAAACAAAACAGCGAGCACACTGTTTACCTTTCCTCCAAAATGCGAATGTATTACAATCCTTTGCTCGGCTACATCATCACTTAAGTTTTCTATTACAATCCGTTTATGAGTTGAAAGGCAGCCTACAGCATCTATCTGGTCAAACAGATAATTTTTCAGGTTTACGGCACCTGCTTCGTCAACAAAGCCCATGGCTTTTACCTGCTGCATATATCCATCCGAGTCAAGCATTGCTGAAAGCCTGTCTAAAAGCTTGCCGAATTTTATCCATTTTTCATAGGGGGCCCCTATACCATCTCCTTGCCAAAATGGGGTTTTTGCACCGAATGCGGCAGATGGTGAAACTATTACCCGGTTTTTTTCAATTTTTTTAAGCTTCCATGCCGAATTGCCCAACATGAAACGGTCCCCGATACGTGCTTCATAAACAAATACTTCGTCCAGTTCACCTATTTTTGTCGAATAATCTTCAAGGTAAACAGGATAATATCCCCTGTCCGGTATTGTTCCCCCGCTGCTGAATGCCAGCATCCGGCTGTAAGCATTGCCTTCAATTGTCTCATCCTGCCTGTTCCATATTATTCTGGGCTTTGCCGGTATGTCTTCCATATGCTCATAGTCCCCTGAAAGCATGGAGAGTATTTTATTGAAATCCTGTTTTTTCAAGCTGTTGTATGAATGAGCACACCTTACCATATCAAATATTTCCTTTTCGCATTTTTTACCAGCACATGATATTGATACAATATGCTGGGCTAAGACATCCAGGCAATTGTAAGGTATAATTGCTGCCTCGATATTACCTTCAAGCATTTCCTTGCAAATAAAGACTGCTTTGACAAGGTCTGTTCTCGTCCTTGGGATGATTCTTCCCTTGCTTGTCGCACTAATACTGTGTCCGGCACGTCCCAACCTTTGAAGGCCGCTGGATACACTATGGGGCGGGGCAATCTGGACCATAAGGTCCACATGGCCTATGTCAATTCCAAGCTCAAGAGTGGACGTGGCTACCAGGCATTTAAGGCTGCCGTTTTTAAAAATTTCTTCAACCTTCAATCTTTTATTTCTTGAAATGCTCCCATGGTGAGGCATACATAGTTCACTGCCTTCAATACTGTTGACATTTGCAGCTATTTTTTCGGCTGTTGCCCTGTTGTTTACAAAAACTATTGTTGAAGTATGGTTTTTAATAAGTTCAAGTACACTTTGATATATTTCAGGCCATATTGTGCCTTCCTCAAGGACACGAAAGTCGCCCACCGGCAAATATATTTTAAGCTCTTTGCTTCTTTCCATTACCGGGTTGACTATTTCTACCTTACGCATATCATACCCATCCTTATTTTTTTTGAACCCGGCAAGGTATTTTGAAGCGGATTCAACAGGATTTACAGTTGCCGAAAGCCCTATGCGTACAAGCTCATGATTGGAGAGGTTTTCCAATCTTTCTACGGAAAGCGCAAGGTGTACTCCGCGTTTTGTGCCAAGCATGGTGTGAATTTCATCTATAATCAGATATTTTACATTTTTTAATATGTTATGCGCTTTAACAGATGTAAGCATTAAATAGAGCGATTCGGGTGTGGTGATTAGTATATGGGGCGGTTTGCCAAGCATTTTCCTGCGTTCGTACTGGGGAGTATCACCGGTCCGGACCGCCTTTGTTATTGGCGGAAATTCAATTCCTTTTTTCTTGCATAAATCGGAGATTCCTTTAAGGGGAATATCAAGATTTTTGTATATATCGTTGTTTAATGCCTTCAAGGGTGAAACATACAGAATATAGACCCCTTGAGGCAGGTTGTTGTCAAGGCCCATCACAAGGAGGCGGTTTATACTTTCAAGGAATGCGGCCAGTGTTTTTCCCGCACCGGTAGGAGCCGACACCAGTACATTGCTGCCCCTTTGTATTTTTGGCCATCCTTCAACCTGCGGAGGACAGGGAGTACCAATATTTTCAATGAACCATTCCCTGACTGCAGGGTGGAACAAATTCAGTATTTGCAGCTTATCCATAACAATCTTCCCCGGTAAAAACTTATGCTTGCCATAAAGGTCACACTCATATTTTAAAAATCAATACGTTTATAAACATATAATATAACGTCATAATGCACAGAGTTATGGCGCTACATATATATTTATATAATATTATAGTACTATATGCGGCTTTACGCTATACTTTTGCAAAATAATCCTGTGTTTTTAGGGAAATAATTCTGCTGCAATACCACCGCGTACCGGGTGTTTTTATATCCGGACTGCAGCATTTTTACAAATAATCATCAATAAAAGGTGAATTCTTTTTTTGAGTTTCCCCATTTTTTAAAATAGGTATATATTTATGAGTACAATGAACCATTTATCAGTCCAATCATTAAGAAAAAGTAAGTGTCTAGAACCTTG
>JANQLN010000001.1 GCA_028280575.1 Clostridia bacterium | reverse complement strand
TTCAAGCAAGGAGCATACTAAATGTTGTATATGCTTATTATTCATACTACTAAATTTAGTATGCTCCATTAAGAAAATCATAACAACGCAAATTGCTCACAGGAGCAGTTTGCTTATGTACCTTTTAGGTAAGGAACATGGCAAATGAGACGTGCTGTTTGATTGGACATATTATTTAAAAAGAGGATGGTGTAATTGCTGCTTTATTTACTTGATAAATTGCTCAGCAGAGGAGCTTTTCATGATGTGATTGACTGTCTGGTCGATGCATTGGAAGCAAAAGATGACTATATTGGGGGGCACTCGTCTTCAGTTGCCAACATGTCCTTTGACCTGGCTAAGGCAATTGGATTAAGGGGATTTGCTCTTGAGGATGTTCACCTGGCCGCACATCTTCACGATATAGGCAAAATCAAAATCCCCGGTAGTATTTTAAATAAAAAGGAGAAGCTTCTTCCCCATGAAATGGATATGATAAAAAAGCACCCTGAATTTGGATATGATATTTTAAATAATTCAAAAGGTTTAAAAAATATTGCTAAAATTGTTTTGTACCATCATGAGAGATGGGACGGAAAAGGATACCCTCTCGGAGTAAAAGGAGATAAAATACCCGTTGGATCAAGGATAATTGCAGTTGCCGATTCAATAGACGCTATGACCACCGACAGGCCTTACAGGGCTGCAATGTCTTGGGAGCAATGCAGACAAGAGCTTCTTAAAAATAAAGGGCACCAGTTTGATCCTTTCCTTGCGGAAGAAGCATTAAAGCTGTTTGAAGGCTGGAAAAAAAGGAAAAAAACCGTACTATACGGAACGTCATAATTCTAAAGCATATCACCGGAATTTTTGTGTATTTCAAAAGCCGGGAATTAAAGACGTTCCATATACTTAAATCATTATATTTTTTTATCATATAATCTAGCTGCGTTTAATACTACCAGAACAGAACCTGCATTATGAACAATGGCTCCTGTTACCGGATTGAGAACACTATACAGAGACAATACAACAGCAGCAATATTTATAATCATAGAGAGTGCTATATTGAATTTTATACTACGGATAGTTTCCACGGAAAGACGCTTAAGATAAGTAATCTTTTGAATATCATCACCCATTAGAGCAATATCTGCAGCATCAATGGCAATATCACTGCCCATGGTTCCCATAGCAACTCCAATGTCTGCAGCTTTGAGAGCAGGAGCGTCGTTGATACCGTCGCCAACCATGCAAATAGTTTCGCTGGCGTCTTGAAGCTTTGACACCTGGTTAACTTTGTCTTCCGGCAGCAGTGACGCTGCCACATCCTTAATGCCTATTTGATTTGCTATGTAACCGGCAGTCTTTTCATTATCTCCTGTCAAAAGCATGATTTTTTTAATACCTGTGTCAAATAGTTCGGAAATAGTGGGTTTAGATGCCTCTTTCAATTGATCCGACAAGGCTATTATCCCTAATACACTTGTGCTATTACCGACAATGACAACCGCCTTGCCTTGATTTCTTAAGCTGTCTATTTTTTCTTGAATGGATTGGTGAATATGAATTTTATAATCATCAAACAGCTTCTCGTTACCGCACAAGTAAACTTGTTGTTTAAGCTCTGCACGTACACCTTTTCCAAGAGTAATATTGAAAGTGTCTACTTCTTCAACCGGCAGATTTTTTTTTCTTGCATAGGAAACGATTGCTTTTCCAACCGGATGTTCAGACCTGCTTTCACAACAGGAAGCTAATGCAAGCAGCTCATTTTTTTCCGGCCCGAATGTTATTATATCTGTCAAAGACAATCGGCCTTCTGTTATTGTGCCCGTCTTATCAAATACCATTACAGAGACTTTACCCATCTTTTCCAGTGCTTCGCCTGACTTGATTAATACACCGCGCTTGGTAGCTTGACCTATAGCTGCTATTATGCAAGTTGGTGTAGCCAATGCCAATGCACACGGGCAGAACACAATCAAAATCGTTACGGCAACAACCAGTTTTCCGGTTATAATGTAGCCTGATAGTGCAATAAATAAGACAATAGGGACCAGCCATTGTGCCCATTTATCAATAATTTTCTGCATTGGAGGCTGTTTGTTTTCGGCTTCTTGGACCAGTGAAATCATTTTTTGTATGGATGAATCCTCATAATCTTTTGTGATGCTGATATCAATGGAGCCAAAGCAGTTGATTGTGCCTGCATAAACCAAATCACCTGTATTTTTATCTACAGGAAGAGACTCTCCTGTCATAATGGACTGATCAATAGACGATGTGCCGGATATGACTTTGCCGTCTGCCGTTATTGTTTCTCCGGGCAAAATACGAATGACATCATTAATTCTTAGTTGTTTTGCGTCCACCATCTCTTCCGATATTGAACCGTCAATACCCTTTATTATTCTCCTGCCCCTTCTTGGCACAAGCTTTAACAGTTTTTCAATTCCTTTTTTTGCACGGTCTGTAGTTCTGTCTTCCAGCCATGCACCAAGTGCCATTATAAAAGCAACTTCGCCGGCAGCAAAAATTTCCCCGATAAAAATGGATGCAAACATAGCTATGGAAATTAATAGGGCAGAACTGATAAAAAACTGTCCGAATAATCGCTGCACAGCTAATACAACAAGCGGCGTGCCGGATATGAAAATTGTTACCCAAGCGAATTCATAAGTTGTATACTTAAAAAGGATATTCAGCAAGCTGAGTAAAAGAAAAATGCCTGAAACAATAATCATGGGTAATTCTGATAAATAATCATAGATGCGCTTTATATGTCTCATTTTATCGCCTCATTTGACATACTGGTCAATAGCCGTGTTCAAGTCTTCAATCACTTTATGATTTCCGGTTTCTACCGCTTCAACAATACAATGACTCAGATGGTCCTGGAGAATAATTTTACCAATATTGTTGACGGCTGATTTTACCGCTGCTATCTGAATAAGCAGTTCACTGCAGTCTCTTTCGTCTTCCACCATTTTTTTAACGGACTGCAAATGTCCTATTGCCCTTGATAGGCGGTTGATTATAGTTTTTGTATTTACATGAGTGTGTTTATGTTCCAATTTATTTCCTCCTGTTCGGCGATATTATCCCCCTGGGGGGGATAATAGAATGTTAACAAAATAAAAAGATGATGTCAAGCTGAACTTAAAAAATGCTCAAAAATAAATCCAATAAATCGTAAATAATTACATTGCTTTTATTCGTGAAAAAAACTATTATTGTATAGACAAGTCAATAGTTAGGACAGGTGCCGGATGAGTTTTTAGTTCCGGTGAAAAGGGAAGTGGATAAAAAGCCCACGCGGTCCCGCCACTGTAAAAGAGGAGTTCCTTCAGCATGCCACTGTGAAAACGGGAAGGCAGAAGGAGTAATGAAGCTTGAGCCAGGAGACCTGCCTGTTCTTTAAACATTGAACTCTACGAGCGATAGGGGATGATTTATCTGGGTTTATCAAAAGATTGTTAAACTCCCAGTTTTTTAAACTTATTAAGTAGAGACCGGGAGTTTTTTTGTTTAAAAATTTATGATGTATTAAAAAATGGAAGCCTTATTTTTCTGAATAAGAGCCCTGGAGAATTTAATTATGAAAAGATGTTCAGGACCGCGCCAATGAGCTTATTGACCATATAAAAGGCAGGATCAGTGCGGTTGAGGAAAAAACAAAGGCTATAAAACAGGAGGACAGGCCCACGGTATCAACTGTCCAGTACATGTATGAAAATGAGTTTTTAGGGCGCGCTTCAACCGATTTAACTACGGATATTATAAGGCTGGCAGGCGGAATAAGCCTGGACGAAAAGGGTGGAAAGCAAAGTCTGGAGGTTTTAATTGAGAAAAATCCCGACGTTATTCTGGCAATAAACCTGATTAAAAGGCCTGCCGCCGATGCCATAAAAGCTATGAAGGAACATCCAAGCCTTCAAAAGGTTAACGCGGTCAAAAATAATAAATTTCTCATTATTGAACATACGGCTTTTTACTGCGGTTGCTTGAGGACAATAGAGAGTATTGAAGAACTGGCCGAGCTCCTCCATAAATAGACGGGACGGTAAAATGGAAAAGAGAAAAAAATTCCCGTTGTTTCTAACGATAGCAGTCATGGTTTCGGCCCTTGTACTTTCCGTTGTGCTGTCAATTACCTTTGGGCCTGTGCCTATTAAATCTGGAGATGTTGCAAGAATACTATATTACAGAATTTTCAACATCAGCACACAGGAGGCATTGGCACTGGTCCAAACTGCAAAGGCGGACATTATATGGGATATAAGGTTTCCCAGAGTGCTCATGGGAGCTGCGGTGGGAGCAGGGCTTGCCCTGTCTGGGGTAAGTATGCAGGCGGTAGTGAGAAACCCCCTGGCCAATCCATATATACTTGGAGTATCCTCGGGGGCCTCCCTTGGAGCGACCATGGCTATACTGCTGGGGGCCTTCTCCCTGTTCGGGTCTCACGGGGTATCGGCAGGAGCTTTTACAGGAGCACTTGTGACGTCCCTTTGTGTTTTTGTAATCGCTTTTTCCGGAAAGGGGAGGGGAAACACCATAAAGCTGCTGCTTGCAGGTATGGCGATTAATGCAATGTGTTCGGCCTTTACCAGCTTTATTATTTACACTGCAAAGGACGCCGAGGGAATTCGTTCGGTAACATTCTGGATCATGGGGGGGCTCACAAGCTCCTCATGGAAGCTGCTTCCGGTTCCCGTCATAGTTGTGGCACTTATGGCGGGTGTTTTTCTTACCCAGTTCAGAACTCTCAATGTTTTGCTGGTGGGAGAGGAATCTGCAATAACAATGGGCATAAATATTGTTAGAGTCAGAAAAATTTATCTGGTTTTAAGCGCCTGTGTTACCGGAGTGGTAGTTGCCGTATCGGGAACCATAGGATTTGTAGGACTGGTAATACCGCATATTGTCAGAATGGCGGTGGGATCGGACCACAAAAGAGTAATGCCCATTTCCATTCTCTCGGGCAGTATTTTCCTTATATGGTGCGACGTGTTTGCAAGAATGCTCCTGGGAACCAGCGAGCTGCCTATAGGTATTGTCACCAGCATGATTGGCGGCCCGTTCTTTATTTATATGATGCTTACCAAAAGCTACGGTTTCGGAGGTGAGTAGATGAATATAAATGTAAGGGACGCAGATGTTAAAATAGGTAAAAAGACTATAATTAAAAATATCAATGTGGATTTAGATAACAGGGAGTTCGTAGGTATTATAGGTCCTAACGGCAGCGGAAAGTCAACCCTGCTCAAATCTATCTACCGGGTTTTAAAGCCATGCTGCGGGACTATAAAAATTGACGAAGTCCTCATTGAAAACATACCTCTCAGGGAATCAGCCAGGAAACTGGGAGTAATGACCCAGATGAGTAACTTCAGCTTTGATTTTACGGTAGAAGAGCTTGTGATGATGGGAAGGACTCCCCATAAAAAAATGATGGAGCCCGATAATGATATTGATTATGAAATTGCGCACAATGCCGTTAAAATGGTTGGAATGTACAGCTTTATCGACAGAAAGTTCAACTCGCTTTCAGGAGGAGAAAAGCAGAGGGTTCTTATAGCCAGGGCATTAACCGGACAGCCCAGGGCGCTGATTCTGGACGAACCCACCAATCACCTTGACATCCACTATCAGATAAGCCTTCTGGACATTGTAAAAAAGCTCGGGATTGAAATTTTTTCGGCAATGCACGATCTGAACCTTGCGGCGGCTTACTGCGACAAAATATATGTTATGTACGAGGGGTCCGTTGTGAAGGAGGGAACTCCGGAACAGGTTTTTACTGCGCGGCTTTTAAAGGATGTCTTCAATGTCCATGCCTTGATTAGGGAAAATCCTGAAACAGGCAAGATTAATATAATTTATACGGGTGTTTAGTCCCTCGTAAGGAGAAATAAAAATGAAACAGCGCTATTATGAAGAACTGTCAATATCCATGTATCCCTCAGATTTGCTGCACCGTTTTGGCGTTAACGGCAAGATTTCGGGAAGCATATACGCAGCGGGGGAAATAGAGGGTGTAATACCTTTGATTCACGGGCCGCGCGGCTGTGGTTACCACTACCGGTATTCCGCCAGGAGGAGGCATTATCCCTTTTTCAATACTGTTGCAAGCTGCCTGGAGGAAGAGGATGTGGTTTTTGGAGGAGAGGACAAGCTCTATAATACCATAGTGAAGATTTCCCAGCTGTACTGTCCACAGCTTATTGTAGTTATACCTACTCCTGTAAGCGACATTATCCAGGACGATATTGATTCTGTTGTAAAAAAAGCAAGGGAAGAGAAAAACATCAATGTTATTGCAGTAAAATCGGAGCTTTTTTCACATCGAGATAAAAATTTTTCAAGAAAAAGGCTTAAGGAGATTTCAAACCAGAAAGTAAACCATGGCAAGAACATAGATTTTGACATAAAAGGCTGTGGATATACCGAATTTTTGTATGCATTAGTTAATGATGTAATGGAATCCCGGCCTGTCACCCCCTTAAGTATAAATATTGAAACAATAGGATGGGGAATAGAAGGAAAGACTGTGATAAAGGAAATGGAAAAAACCCTGGAAAAGGCAGGTGTAAAGGTGAACACTTATTTTCCCAGCACATCGTACAAGGAAATTTTAAAAATGCCCAGTGGAGCTTTAAACATTGTGAAGCGCTTAAGATGGGCAAAAAGAATGAAGGAAAAATTCGATACTCCTTTCCTGCAGGCAAATACTTCTGAAATATACTCCGGACTTAATGGGATCTGTAATTTTTATGGTGATATAGGAAAACTTCTGGGTATAGGAGAAGGAATTAAAACAATTATAGAAGAAGAAAAAAAGGCTGTTTTAGAGCAAACTGAAAAAATAAGGGATAAATTAAAGCATTTCAGGGTCCTCCTTATTACAAGAAATATCCAGATGATGCCCTATATCATAAAAAAATATACAGTAGATTATGGATTGAAGGTATCCTATAGCGTGGGTCTTCTATCTGAAAACTACAGGAAAAATCTTGATATAACCGAAACAGTTTTTAGTAATTTAATGAAAAGAATAGATTATGCAAAACAGAATTACAGTAAAAATACTCGTGTGTATATTAATCCTTCCATGAAAATGTTGAAATCTATGGCGGGGGAATGTGATGCCATATTAGGGACAAATGATTTTTCCCTTGAAGAACTGGAAATACCGGTTATCCATATCAGGCATGAAGAAACGGGACTGTCCTTTGAATCACATGTGAGAAATGTCAAAAAAATTTACCAGAAAATTAAACAAGGGCAAAAGCATCCTCATATGCTCCTTAATAAAATGGATTTTAATTCTGATGATTTCCCCCTGCTTCCTAAAAATGATATTTTGGCTGCAAGGGAGATATGGTCCAAAATGTGGCTTCACAGAAAGGATTTTTAATATGAAATGCTCGAATTCATGCAGGCTCTTTGGGGCCTGCCAGGCACTAGCAGGTATAAAAGACAGTGTTATCCTTCTCCACTCTGTTGTGGGATGCCATTTTGGAAGCCTGGGTTTTCATATTTCCAGGGATATGTCGGATATGAGGCAGGCCTGCACAATAATTAATGACAGGGATATAATCTTTAACGGAGAGAATTCACTGAAACAGGCTCTGGATCATGTGTCAAAGCTTTATAATTCCAGGTGTATTACGGTAGTAAGCGGATGTGTAAGCCAGATGATAGGAGATGATGTCAAGGCCGTTATTTGTGAATCGGGAAACGGAGCAAACGGTATACATATTGACGGAGCAGGCTTTAAAAGCGATTTTGAAAAAGGCTATGAGGATGCCCTTTTAGAATTCGGAAAGACCTTTTGTAAAGAAGCTGAAAGTTATGATGCTCCGGCCGTAAACATAATGGGAATGCTCTATGACGATTATAAAAAAGAAGCGGATATTAAGGAAATGAAGAGTTTGCTTGGGGACAAGGTCCGCATCAACTGCGTAACGGCTTTGTGTAATTTGAAGGACATGGAAAACCTTTCCGCGGCCCACCTCAATATTGTATTCGGAAGGGGCAGCAAGCTCGCCCTTTTATTGAAGGAAAAATATGGACAGCCCTTTATTGAGCTTGACTACCCCTATGGTATTGAAGGAATGAAGAGAGTTCTATGCACACTTGGCAATTTTTTTAATATAAGCTTTCGCAGTGAAATAGAAATATTAGAAAAAAGCGTATTAAAGGTTTTTGAAAAAATTTATTCTTATTTACAGGGATTCTACGGACTGCCTGTTTGCCTTTACGGCTCAAAGGCCAGAGTGGAGGGGATGAAGAACTTTTTAAATGATGAGCTGGGTATGGAGGTTGTTTCCATTGGAGTAAGCTCTAAAGAGCAGTCTATGGAGGATTTCATAAACAGCGCTGTAGAATCTGATGCCGCGCTTGTTTTCGGCAGCTCATTTGAAGCGGATATTTCCGACAGGCTCAATGTACCTTTAATTCAATACGATTATCCCGTTTTCCACAGGGTATCCATAAGTGACAGCCCTTATATCGGTGCAAATGGAACCGTTTATCTTGTGGAGGATATTTTAAATTCAATAATGAACGGACCAAAAAGTAAAAAAGGGTTTTACCGGTAAGTCCTGGAATATTAAAAAAATTTGTACTGCCTTCCTTTAAAAAACTAATAGATGGTGGAAAAAATTATGATTTAAAGGTCATGCTGCATTCATGCGGCGCCATATGCAGAATATGCACCCTATTTTATTTTTCCCTTCCATCAGAAGTATTTTTATGATAAACTTTTTTTAGGGTTGTTTCATCTTTTTGTCCTAATAATTTGCAGTTTTTATAATACAATTATATCGGGGGATAAAATTGAACAAATACTTTTCTTCAGAATATGCCAAAGAAGCTTTCAAACTCTTTGATAGTACTCATATAATCACCTTGACCATATTGGTGGCCGTTAATATACTGCTGTTTTTACTGCTTAAACGTAGGGGGGGCAAAAAAGCAAAAAAGCATTTCCGTTATATTCTTGCCGCGTTTATCGCGTTTGCGGATATCCTCTTTTATGTGTTCTCATATATCTCAGGAAACCTTTCAGTCAGGCATGCCCTTCCCCTGCACATATGTGACCTTGCCGTTATCCTGTCTGTAATCATGCTGCTGACCGGGAACCGGTTTGTATATGAAATAACTTACTTCTGGGGCCTTGCAGGGAGCCTTCAGGCAATCATAACTCCCGATCTTGCCCCTTACAATTTTCCACACTACATATTTTTCAGCTTTTTTATCCTTCACAGCGTAGTTATAACGTCGGTGCTCTATATGACTTTAATAGAAGGTTACAGGCCCGCGTTCATATCGATCCTTAAAACCCTTGCTTTCACAAACCTTTACGCTGCTGCAATTGCCGTTGTAAACCTGCTTCTGGATTCCAACTACCTCTTCCTCTGTCGTAAACCCCATAATCCTACAATTATAGACTACCTCGGTCCATGGCCCTGGTACCTTCTTTCGCTGGAATTAGTGGCAATTATTTCTTTTTTAATATGCTATAGTCCATTTTTTATCAAGGACTTCTTTCCACTCCAATATACCCGGAGTAAAAACCGTTCCCTATAGGGCATTTTACGTTTTCTGCTTATTTTATGCGGCACATACCAAAGGTCAATTTTACATGTTACAGACCACCGGACAGAAACGTTACAAATATGTTTGATTCTTAAAGAAAAATGTGATAAAATATCAATAAGTTAGGTTGAGCTAACAATTTTAAAAGATTAAGTTTTTATAAAAAGGAAGGTTATTATGGAGCTTAAGCAGATATGGTTGATATAAAAAAAGATTCATTTTATTTAAATGAGATGGCTGAACTGGTAAAATCGACAGAAGACTTTTGCGTATACGGGATATTACCCGAATATGGAGCCGGCACCGTTACCATTTTTAAGGTAATACCGGGATTAAACCTGGGCATTAACGATTTTACCTTAAATAATGAAGTGATAAATTATATCGAAAAATACAAGTTCTTTTCCAAACCTGTCTTAAAGATTGATTATTGTTTAAAAGGTAAGATGCTTGTCTGTGATCAAAAGGGGAAAATGTGCCTGACCCAAAAAGGTGCTGCCGCATATTATGCGGGTATTGAGAATATAGGTAAAGTGGAGCATTTTGATAAACACTATGAAAGCATCACAATATTTGGGTATGTTAATGAAATAGCAAGAGTCATTGAAGAAATATTTTGGATAAAAAAAAGCTCTTTCCTTAATTTTTGCACGCTGCTTAATAAGGAAACACAATTTACAACTATTAAGAATGATGCTATCGTGATAAGACTTGTGAACGGGATAAGGGAAGAATTCAACAATGGTGAAAGTGAAAATGCCAGGTTAAAAACTATTGAATTGCTGCTGTATGAAATTAGGAATTTTGATAAAAACAAGAGACGAAAGGATGTTTATTTCAGCAAATCCATAGTTAATAAAATCATAAGTATTGAAACATATATAAGGGATAATTTAGATAGAAAAATTACAATAGATAAGCTGAGTAATGACTTTGATATTCCTTTGGATACACTGAAAAGATGTTTTAAACAAATGTTTTCAATAAGCATATATGCATATATTAAAAGAGCCAGGATTGAGAAGGGAAAGGAATTGCTGGAAAATAGTGATAAAAACATAACTGAAATAGCCTTAATTTGCGGATATATAAATCATCACAGCTTTAGCAAAGCATTCAAGGAGCATTATAAAATTACGCCAAGAGAAATGAGGAAATCTCACTATACAGTATGATTTCCATTAAAGATTTCAAGCATGGTAAGTTAAAAATAAATCTCTAATCGGAACCCTTTTGCCCTATTTGCGTAAGAAAGTTTTTTTTATTATGTTAGAATGAACTGGTTAAGTTAGCCCACACTAACTTTTTTTCTTTTGAAATAAATGAGTGGAGGAACAAAACAAGCAAGCAAATTGTGAATTAGATGGAGGCAAAATTATCTACCAGAGGCGCAGCTAACAATAGCTTATTTATAAGCGGGAAGGTAGTTCACCGGGAACTGGCTGTTTGAAAAGTGCCTCTATTATGATTTTTTGGGCAGAGACGGATGAAAGCAAGGGGTTTGAAAATTGACAGGTAGGAGCTTAAATGCTTTTTGAAATATTGTTTAAAATGAGGTGGTGTATGTCATGGAATTTACCGAATCTTCCGAAACATATTTAAAAGAAATTTTCCGTATATCGGAAACGTCTGATTGTGTACGTTGTACCGATGTGGCGGACAAATTAAAAGTCACCATGTCCAGCGTTAACAGGGCGGTAAGAATACTATCGGCAGAAGGATATTTAAAGCATGAACCCTATGGATTGATTTTTCTTACGGAGGCAGGAATAAAAAAAGCGGGAGAGTTATGCTCAAGTCAAGAAACAATAACCAAATATTTAATGAAAACCCTTTTTGTCGACAGAGCAACTGCTTTTGATGAGGCTTGTAAAATTGAGCATTTCATAAGTCCTGAAATTGTCAATAGGATGAAAGAGCTCTTTGACTGATACCGCAGCGAAAAAAACCTTATTATTAAAATAGGTATAATGAAAAATACTTCCCCTTTTTGTTAATCTGATGTTAAAAGTTAAGGGATAAATCTTAAGGATTGATGATTTGTCTCCTTAAATTTTGGATATAAATCGAAATGATTGAAGATTTACATGGAGGGGTGCCTCCCTTATAATAAAAATAGGACGTACGCCCAAATATGATTTGAGGAGGCAATTTTGAATGAAGAAAGGAATTGTTAAACTTATATCCATTGTACTGGCTATATTAATGACCGGAATCCTGTTGGCGGGGTGCGGCCGAAAAAAGACAGAGGATCAAAGCCCTCCCGATACCAAGCAAGATTCAGGAGAAGAAAAAGTCCCGGACAGCAGAATTACCGATCGGAATATTACGCTAAGCTATTGGGGCCCCAATGCCGCAGTGGATGCATTGACCAGCAATGAGGAGCATCCGGTATATATGGAAATGGAAAAGGCAACCGGGATAAAAATTAAATTTTTGCATCCCCCTGCAGGGCAGGAAAATGAGCAGTTTAACCTTATGATTGGCTCCAATGAGCTTCCTGACCTGATTGAGTACAGGTGGTTAAAGTATCCAGGTGGGCCCGTTAAGGCTATAGAAGACAATGTCATCATCAGTCTGACAGATGTTATCAAAGAGCATGCACCAAATCTGACAAAATACCTTCAATCCCGTGAAGATGCGGATAAGCAGATCAAAACCGATAATAATGATTATTATTGTTTTCCATTTCTTTCAGATGATGAAATTAATTTGATGTATTTTGGTCCCCAGGTTCGCAAGGACTGGTTGGATGATCTAAAGATGGAAATCCCCGAAACCATTGATGAATGGGAAACCATGTTAAAGGCCTTCAAGGATCAAAAAGCTGCAGAATATCCTTATGCCGCCATTGAGCATTATATAAAGCAACCCTTTATCTTTGGGGCTTATGGGGTTACCTACGATTTTTACCAGGAAGACGGGAAAGTCAAATACGGTCCCATGGAACCCGGGTTCAAAGATGGCCTGGCCGTCTATAAAAGATGGTATCAGGATGGCTTGCTGGATGCTGATTTCGCCGCACAGGACGGGAAAACCATGACAGCAAAAATCACCAATAATGAAACGGGCGCTTTTTTAGCTACCACGGTGGGTGGAATGGGCAAGCTGCTGACCACAATGAAGGAACAAGATTCCAAATTCCTTCTTGCAGGCGCTCCATGGCCTACGCTTTCCAAGGGGGAAACGGCCAAATTCGGGCATAAGGCTTTTGTTTTTGACGGTAAGGGCGCAGCCATCACAAGTCAATGTGAGGAAGTGGAAATTGCGGCAAAGTGGCTGGATTATGGTTACAGCGAAGAAGGTTATCTTCTCTTCAATTTCGGGATTCTGGGCAAAACCTATACCATGGAAGACGGCAAACCTGTTTATACCGAATTTATGACAGACAACCCGGACGGAGTAAACATATCCGATATGATAAACAGGGCAGTTTTAGGCAGGCAGGGCGCCCATGTCCAGGACCGGGCAATTCAAGTCCAGGTTTTCCAGCATCCCCAGCAGCTGGAAGCCATCGAAACCTGGCTTAAACACGAGGATTTCCGGAGAATACCGCCTCTAACCCCCACTCCTGAAGAAAGCCAGAGACTGGCTACCATTATGAACGAGATCAATACTTATGTGGGTGAAATGGTGCTCAAATTTATTATGGGAGAAGAGCCTCTGGATAAATTTGGTGACTATGTCCAACAATTAAGAAAAATGGATATAGAAGAAGCTATCTCCATACAGCAAGCAGCTTTAGGCAGATTCAACGCTCGATAGGATAAGCCGGGGATTTTTTATGAGGGGGATAAAGGCATTATCCCCCATCGATATTTAGAGTTTGCACCATCCGGCATCATGCAGAAAGGGATGACTTTTATGATCAGGCTAACAAAAACAGGAAGGCTGTCTTCCACCGGCAGCCCATATAGCTATGGAACTATGCTGGCCAAAGATTTTGCCCGCAACAAAATCATTTATCTAATGGCGCTGCCGGTTCTGGCATATTTTCTGATATTTCACTATGTTCCCCTGTATGGTGCCATTATTGCATTTAAAGACTTTGCTCCCTCCAAGGGTGTTCTTGAGAGCCCATGGGTAGGGTTTCAACACTTTCGGGATTTTTTTGACAGCTATTATTTTTGGAGAATACTTCGCAACACCCTGCTCATAAATGTATACAGCGTTATTTTTGCATTTCCGGCGCCTATCATTTTGGCACTGCTGCTCAATGAGGTCAGAAATAAACTCTTCAAAAGAAGTATTCAGACCATCAGTTACCTGCCTCATTTTATATCCATGGTGGTGGTGGCGGGAATTATCGTTGATTTCACTTCCAAGGGCGGAATTATCAATGATGCTATAGAATTGCTGGGCGGAGAGCGTATAAATCTTTTAACGAAAAAGGAACTCTTTCGTTCAATTTATGTGGTTTCCGGTATCTGGCAGGGAGTGGGATGGGGTTCTATTATATATCTTGCCGCATTATCAGGAATTGATAGTGCCCTGTATAATGCAGCCGTAATTGATGGGGCAGGACGATGGAAGCAGACATGGCATATCACTTTACCCGGCATTGCTCCCACAATTGTTATTCTCTTCATCCTGAGGATGGGCCAGATGATGAGCGTGGAATTTGAAAAAATCATACTGCTCTATAACTCCCAAACCTATGAAACCGCAGATGTTATATCCTCATTCATCTACCGGAAGGGGCTTTTGGAATTTAGCTACAGCTACAGTGCAGCGGTAGGATTATTCAATTCAGTAATAAATTTCATATTGATTCTATCGGCCAACTGGATAAGCCGCAGAGTGAATGAAACCAGCCTTTGGTAAGGAAGGAGAAGGATTAAAGGATGACAGTAAAAAGAAGCATTGGTGAAAGGGTCTTTGATTCCTTGAACACAATATTGATGATTTTGTTAATTATGAGTACATTGTATCCGTTCTTATATGTGGCTTTTGCCTCCATCAGCAGACCCTCCCTTATCATGGGGCACCAAGGGGTGCTATGGAAACCCCTGGGCTTTAGCCTGGATTCCTATCGCGTGGTTTTTAGAAACCCTATGATTCTAAAGGGCTATGCCAATACCCTTTTCTACGTTTTTGCGGGTACGGCCCTCAATATATTTATGACTTCACTGGGGGCTTATGTTTTATCCAGAAAGGGAGTCTACTGGAAGAACGTAATGATGTTTCTTATTGTATTTACCATGTTTTTCAACGGAGGGATGATTCCAACTTATTTGCTGGTTAATTCGCTGAAACTGACCGATACCCGTTGGGCCTTGATCCTGCCTTCAATAGTGAGTGTCTGGAATCTGATTATTATGAGGACTTTTTTCATGGGGATTCCGGATAGCCTGGAAGAATCGGCTAAAATGGATGGAGCTAAGGATTTTACGGTCCTTTTCCGGATTATTTTGCCTTTATCCATGCCGGTGGTTGTGGTTATGATTTTATTTTACGGGGTGGGACACTGGAACTCCTGGTGGTCCGCAATGATTTACCTGAGAAACCGGGAGCTCTACCCGCTGCAGCTGATCCTCCGGGAAATCCTTATTACCAATGACATTGACAACATGCTGGCAGGGGGAGACTTTGTGGACCAGGAACCCATAGAGGAGACTATCAAGTACGCGACTATCATGGTAGCCACTCTGCCCATCCTATTCGCATATCCCTTTCTACAGAAGTACTTTATCAAAGGAATTATGATAGGGGCCTTAAAAGGCTGATTGGGCTTTGAGTTTCCCCATTTTTTAAAATAGGTATATATTTATGAGTACAATGAACCATTTATCAGTCCAATCATTAAGAAAAAGTAAGTGTCTAGAACCTTG
>JANQLN010000003.1 GCA_028280575.1 Clostridia bacterium | reverse complement strand
TTCTTAATGGAGCATACTAAATTTAGTAGTATGAATAATAAGCATATACAACATTTAGTATGCTCCTTGCTTGAAATTGATTAAGGCGCAAATTGCTTAACCTAAAGACAATTCACAAGATTGGAATTGAAATAGAGGAAGAATGACATTTCTATGGTCTGTTAAGCTAGTAATTCAAGGTTTACTTAGTAATAGGGGCCTTGGAGTGCAGAATTAAAATTTTCTATTATTTATGCTGCAATTTATTATTTACATGTTGTTCATAATTTGTTCTATTATTTTTCACAAATATATAGCAAAATAAAGGGTATATAATATAATTAAGATGATTATATTGGGAGGCTGATTTTATGGATAACAATTATAAATGGTTTTCTGATGATTATGAAAGAAATCATAAAAATGAATACTTTGGAAAACAAAGAAGGAATAAAAAAAATGGTCCCAGGTTTGCGGCATATATTGTTCTTGTATTGATAACATCGCTGGTTACGGGATTTACCGTTGGAGGTATTATGCATAAAAGGTTTTCAGAAGAGCTTGACCGGGTTGAAAGCCTGGCCTTTAACACGGCAGAATCTTTTGCTTCTTTTAAATCGGACACAACCGGTAAATATGTACCTCTGGGTAACAATATTATTGAAAATGCTGCCAATAATAACGAGAGCTATTCCATAACCAATATTGCAAAAAAAGTAGGTCCTGCAATCGTAGGAATAAGGATGACAACAGAAAATCCAGTAAGAAGTTTTTTCGGGAATACGGTACAGCAATCCCAGGCAGAAGGTTCAGGGATTATTATAGACAGCAGGGGACATATTATGACAAATTACCATGTTGTAAGCTATGCTGATCCAAAACTTAGCAGTAAAACCAGGCTGGAGGTTTTCCTTCCGGACGGGAGGCATGCAGAAGGTAAATTCGTGGGAGGAGACAGCAGCAATGATCTGGCTGTAATTAAAATTGAATTACCAGACCTGCCTCTAGCACAGCTTGGGGATTCATCGACTTTGGAAGTAGGGCAGCTTGCAGTAGCAATTGGAAATCCTCTTGGACTTGAATTTGCAGGTTCAGTTACAGCAGGCGTGATAAGCGCTTTAAATAGAAAAGTTGAAACAGATGATATTACTCTCACTCTGATTCAAACGGATGCTGCAATTAATCCTGGAAACAGCGGAGGTGCACTGGTCAACTCCAAAGGACAGGTTATTGGAATAAATACAATTAAAATAGCGTTAAGCGGTGTTGAAGGATTGGGATTCGCAATACCAATCAACGATGCAAGGCCTATTATAGACCAGTTGATTTTATATGGCTATGTTAAAGGAAGGGCTGCGATAGGTATCTCGGGACAACAAATCACAAGCTTGATTTCGAGATGGTATAACATTCCTGAAGGCTTTTTGATAGAGCATGTTTCAAGAAATGGGGCGGCACAAAATGCCGGGATAAAGCAGGGTGATATTCTTATTAGTCTTGCCGGACAGGAAGTTAAAACAATGAGTGACCTTGACAGGATTAAAAAGACACATAAGCCTGGTGATACTGTAAATGCAGTTATTGTAAGAAGCAATAGAAAAATTAACTTAAAGCTCACTTTTACTGAAGACAGGGGGTGAAATAAAATTAAGGTATTTCATATTGCATAACCAAGCTAATTAATATATACTGGACTTGCCTAATATAATATAGTATGGAGTTTTTTTATGAACATTGCTTTCAGTATACTTCTAGCACTAGGACTTTCAATGGACGCTTTTGCTGTATCGGTTTCATGTGGTCTATGCATTATTAAGGGAAGATTTAAAAACGCTGCCAGGGTAGGTTTTTTGTTTGGTTTTTTCCAGTGGGGGATGATAATCCTTGGATGGCTGGCAGGGCTTACTTTTAGGGACTTTATAGAGCCGGTGGACCATTGGATTGCATTTTTTCTTCTTTTTTTTATAGGAGTAAAGATGTGGAGGGAATCAAAACAAGAGGGCAAAAGGCCAATTGACTTAACCGACACAAAGCTTATCCTTACGCTTTCACTGGCTACAAGTATTGATGCACTGGCGGCAGGTATTTCTCTTTCTACCCTTGGTTATAACATATTCATCCCATCACTTTTTGTTGGTATTGTTACTTTAATCCTATCATCTACAGGTGTCCTGCTGGGATGCTGGATGAACCAATATCAACGTCTAAAAAAATATCTTGATAAGCTGGGAGCGATTATACTTATAAGCATAGGACTAAAAATCCTTTATGAACACATTTTAAAATAGCGCAAACCAATATAAAAACATAGGCTGCTTTTGTATTTTTCATATATGCCATTTTTTAAATGATATTTTATCTCCAGGTGAAATCATGAGGAACCGGCTTTACTCGAATTCTAAAAATCCCATAGCTTGAAGGTCCTTTTCGGTTATTGTATTTTTCACTTCCAATCCCTTGTCTTTTTGAAACTTATGAACTGCCGTTTTCATGCTTTCACCATAAATGCCATCTACATATCCCTTATAATAACCGAGCTCCTTAAGCCTCCTTTGCACCTCATATACGTCTGCACCCCTGTCCCCTATTTTTATTGGTTTGAATCCCTGCCCAAAAGGGCCAAAGCTTCCGTCAACTATAACAACAGGCGTCCCATGAGGAACCAGTTCATAAAGTTCAATTACATGTTTGTTTTTCATCCTGATACACCCGTGGCTCGCAGCCCAGCCTATAGAACCAGGCCTGTTTGTACCATGTATTCCGTACTTCCCCCAGGGTACGTTTAGTCCCAGCCACCTGTCGCCGAAACCTCCGCTCCATTTACCCTTATTTATAACTTTCCAAAAGCCTATCGGAGAAGGACTGTCAGATTTGCCTATGGCTACCGGATATTTTTTTATGCACTTATCATTATCAAGAAGATAAAGTATCCTGTCATCCAATCCAATATAAATTACATAGTCATGTGAATTTGTAATTTGGATTGAAGATTGTACTTCATTATGTTTTGCCTGATTTACGGATATATACACAACAAATATCGTACATATTACGACTGTGGGCATTAATGCATAAATATGCTTTTTTGAAATTTTATTCATCCGATTATAAATACTCCATTTTTTATTTATAAGTTTATGATAAAAAGCTGGTTTAAATTCTTACTAAATACTGAAATCAATAAAACAGTATTAAGGCCCCGTCCCATATTTTTATTAGTTTTAGCCACTGTCCGCAAGGACCAAAGCTTGCGTAAACTATAGCAACAGGCGTGATGTACTAAGATGTTTTGGATGTCACTCATATTGAGGAAAATTCCAGCATCGAAAAAGAAATTGAGGATAGCGGGGTAATTATTTATGAAGGATGAAGTCATTATTAAAAAGATTATTTCCTAACTATTTTTCCCAAGACGCACATAAACCCCATGAACGGTATAAATACCATTTACAGGGCTTATGTGCACACCATCACCTACACCATTTCAGTGATTCTTAAATTGTAACATAATTCTTCAAAATTCGCTATTGGTCACATTACAAAAATATATACCTTATTATTTGTTTATTTATACAAATAGTATGGCTCTAAAGGCTTTATACAAAAGACTTTCAGGCTAAAATACCACTAAAAGGAATTGGATTTTCATAAAGCTCTTGTTTTATATTGTTTTCCATCAATAGTAGTAGCCGGGAAATCCCCCATAAGGGTATCCAAAACCTCCGCCATATCCGTAACCATAAGGGCGCCTTCTCCTGATTAATTCCCTTATAAGGAGTATACTTGCCAGGCCTCCCAGTAACCTTCTGCCTCCATATCCAAACTGTCTGTTCTCATTTTCTTCTTTTTCAATCTCTTTTTTTATTTCCGCTTCGACCTGTTTAGTTATGTGATCAGCCATTTCTTCCAGCTGCTCTTTATTTGGCACGTTTACATTGCCATACTGCATTTCCATATTGTCACACATCCTCTGGACATGAGGATAAATAATATAGTATTCCTTTGGATACATTGCTTCAAGCTTTTGTTCGGGCAGCTCCATCATCTGGTTCATATACGGGTACTGCATTGCCATATTCTGCATATAATTCATATAAGGCATTGGATACATATTCATATTCATCATTACCTATACCCTCCTTTACATATTTTATTACATTTCATTTTATGCAAGCAGAAAAATAAATGGAACAAATACGGATTAACTGCCAAAGAATATATTAAAAAATATATTTATCAATCACTTTTCTCATATCTTCCATTTTTTTCTCCATGTCGGCGACCATTTTGAACTGGGTCCTTGCCCGGTCCAAATTGTGTCCTTCACGATGAATTTTGAAATAAGTATCTCCATTTAGATAATCGGTTAAAAACCTGATTCCGCATTCAAAAGTCATTATCTTTGCTGAGAATGGAAGATATTTAAGTTCAGCTGGCGTAAGAAATGATCCCGCAGATTCTAAAAATCCCCTGGAAAAATGTTCGAACAGGGTAAGCTCCATCCAAACCTTTGACAGGTCTCTCTCATCTTCCTCGGCAGGATTTGCCCCTGACCTTATTGAATCCCCAAAGTCATATAAGGTCAAACCAGGCATTACCGTATCAAGGTCAATTACGCAGATACCTTCACCTGTCTTATCGTCAATCATTACATTGTTAAATTTTGTATCGTTATGGGTAACCCTTAAGGGCAGCCCACCCTTATCCAGTAAATCCAAAAGTATTGGCGTATCATCTGCCCGTTTCTCCGCAAACTCTATTTCATCCCTTACACCAGATGCCCGGTTCATAATATCCTTATGGACAGCTTCCCGGAAAGCATTGAACCTCTTTATTGTGTTATGAAAATCAGGTATTGTTTCATGTAATGTTTCTGCGGGAAAATCACTCAGAAGATACTGGAATCTTCCAAATGCCTTGCCGGAGCTGTAGAAATGCTCAGGTTTTTCAACAACCTGGTATGTCCTTGCATTTTCTATAAAAATATATGCTCTCCAATAATTGCCCCGGGAATCTTTATAAAAGCTTTTATTATCCTTTGCAGGTATTAGGTTTAAAGTCTCTCTTCCAGGGTCACCACCTGCTTTTGCAATCTTTTTGGATAAATGCTTTGTAACAGCTTCAATATTGCCCATAAGTGCTTCCGGATTCTTAAATACTTTATGGTTAATCCTTTGCAAAATATATCGCCTGGTATTGCCCTCAGGCTTTTTGAAAACAGCAGCATAAGTATCATTTATATGTCCAAAACCATATGGCGCAGCCTCTATATAGGCTCCTTCAAAATTAAAGTTATTAACCGCTTTATTAAAATCCAATAACCTGTTATCCATATTATCCATCCTTTAAAGTGCATATATTGATTATTTTTACATTATTAATCCAATAAATATCCTTCTCACTTTTTTCTATTCATTATTAATGTCATTAATTATTACAGGCATTTCTGCTTTATTGCCACAGCTTTTCAGGATACACTCCATGTTTTACCATATCATTTATTGAGCTTTCTACAAATTGCTTGTCATTTTGATATGTCACTCCATACCATTTCTCTTCGGTAGGTAAAACCCTTACTCTTGCTTTTTTTTCGGATACCAGCATGTCCACTGCGGAAGGAATGAAGAACTCTTTTTTTAAAATATTACTATGGTTTTGATCCATAAAAGCTACAAACTGTTTTTCAAGCTCTTTAAAAAGGCTTTGTGTAAAACCCCACATATTCATTGATGCTATTGTATTTTCCTGAATTTCAATCCACTTCCCGCCGTCTTCCAGGTACTCAATTTTATCCCCATGTTTTTCGATCCTGGTCCTTTCATGGATTTCACTTAAATAACCAGAATCATCCACACTGCATATCCCTCTTGCAACATGCCCGTGTTCCGTCAGTGTATTCTTTAAATGGAATCCTACCATACAATATTCATAGCAGGCATTATCTTTAGCATTTTTTAAAAAATCACAAATTGTTTCAAATGAAGACCTGCCGTAAAAATCATCTGCATTTATCACAGCAAAAGGGGTTTTGACAGCATGCCTTGAACATAAAACGGCATGACCTGTCCCCCAGGGCTTTACCCTTTCCTCAGGCACCTGGAAACCTGTTGGTATATCATCAAGTTTTTGAAAAACATAAGAGGTGTCAATACTTTTTTCAATATTTTTTCCTATGCTTTCTCTAAAAATTTTCTTCATGTCTTCCTTTATAACAAAAACTACTTTTCCAAAGCCTGCTTTAACAGCATCGTAGACCGAGTAATCAACTATTTTTTCGCCACCCGGTCCGACAGGGTCTATTTGTTTAAGACCGCCATACCTGCTTCCCATTCCGGCCGCCATAACAATAAGTGTGGGCTTACTCATTTAATTTGACCTCCATATCCAAAAGGATTTTTTACTTGCCAATTCCAGGAATCAGCACACATTTCATCAATTCCTTTTTCTGCTGTCCAGCCAAGCTCCTGCTTAGCTTTGGACGGATCTGCATAACACATGGCAATGTCGCCGGGTCTTCTATCGGTTATAATATATGGAATTTTTCTACCTGAAGCTTTTTCAAATGCCTTTATCATTTCCAGCACACTATATCCTGTTCCGGTACCAAGATTACAGGTTAACCTTCCCGGGTTCGATTTCAGTTTTTCCAATGCCTTGATATGTCCTTTAGCCAGGTCAACAACATGTATATAATCTCTTATTCCTGTTCCGTCAGGCGTATCATAATCATCTCCAAAAACATTCAGCTTGTCGAGCTTGCCTACGGCAACCTGTGCAATATACGGAACAAGATTATCAGGTATTCCATTGGGGTCTTCTCCAATATCTCCGCCGGAGTGTGCACCAATAGGATTAAAATATCTGAGTATCGCTATGTTCCAGCTTTTATCCGATTTATATAAATCGTTAAGTATCATCTCTATCATTAATTTGCTGCTGCCATAGGGATTGGTGGCAGAAAGCGGAAAGTCTTCTTTAATGGGTACCTTGCGGGGATCTCCGTAAACTGTAGCAGATGAACTGAAAACAAGGTTTTTGACCCTGTGTTTTTTCATTATATCACATAAAACCAGTGTTCCTGTAACATTGTTATTATAATATTCCATGGGTTTATCTACAGATTCTCCCACTGCTTTAAATCCTGCAAAATGAATAACCGCATCAATCTTTTCAGTATTAAAAATATCTTCGACATCTTTTCTGCAAAGCAGGTCTGCCTTATAAAATGTCAGTGGTCTGCCTGTAATTTTTTCAACTCTTTTTAAAGACTCTTCCTTGCTGTTACTTAAATTGTCTATTACTACAACTTCATAACCCGACATTGTAAGCTCCACACAAGTATGACTTCCTATATAACCTGCTCCGCCGGTAACCAAAACAGTCATAAGCCCTCTCCCTTTCCTTTTTATTCATTGTAAATCATTCTTTCTCATTTTTCTTTATTAATAAAGTCAATTTATTTATATTTTTAGTAAAAAAAAGCAGCCTTTTAAAAAGTCCGCTCGAAAAGTCGTAATATGAAGCTTAATAAAAATTATTGTACGGTTTTCCGGAGCTCTTTAGAAGCTGCTGCGTTAAAATTTATTTCCTTATTTTAAATATTTGACAATCAAATCTCCAACTTCCGAAGTTCCGTAACCCATTTTCCCGGCAGACATACTCTTAATGTCATTTTTTACGGCTTTCATTATAGCTTTTTCAACATCTTCTGCAGCCTTATCCTCACCAAGCTGTTCAAGCATCATTTGTCCTGCGGCAATACATGCAAGGGGATTTATAACATTCTTGCCCGTATACTTTGGTGCCGACCCTCCAATAGGCTCAAACATGGATACACCTTCAGGATTGATATTTCCACCGGCTGCTATACCCATTCCGCCCTGGATAACAGCTCCAAGGTCAGTTATGATATCGCCAAACATATTATCCGTAACAATCACGTCAAAATATTCAGGATTCTTAACCATCCACATGCATGTAGCATCAACGTGTGCATAATCTGTTTTTACATCGGGATATTCTTTAGCTATTTCATAAAATGTCCTTTCCCAGAGGTCGAAGGCATATGTAAGAACATTTGTCTTACCGCAAAGAGTGACCATTTTCTTTTTGTTCCTTTTTTGTGCATATTCAAATGCGAACCTTAAGCATCTCTCAACACCCTTGCGCGTATTTATCGATTCCTGTATTGCAATTTCCTCAGGTGTATCTTTTTTAAGAAATCCCCCGGAGCCGGTATAAAGACCTTCGGTATTTTCCCTTACCACTACAAAATCTATATCTTCAGGCCCTTTATCCTTAAGAGGCGTTTCGACCCCTTCATAAAGCTTTACGGGCCTTAAATTTATATATTGGTCAAGTGTAAATCTAAGCCTTAACAAAATCCCTTTTTCCAGAATCCCCGGTTTGACATCAGGATGCCCAATAGCACCTAAAAGTACCGAATCTTTGCTTTTAACTCTTTCAATATCCTCATCTGTAAGGACAACACCTGTTTTCAAATACCTGTTTCCATCAAAATCAAGATAATCATAGTCAAGTTCAAACCCGTATTTTTTTGAAACTGCATCCAATACCTTCACACTCTCTACGACAACCTCCGGGCCTGTTCCGTCACCATTAATCACACCAATACCATACTTTTTCATAATCAATAACTCCTCCAAATCACTTTAAATTTTTCTTTATCTGATTGATAAGCCCATCAGATTTTATAATTTCCTGCATAAATTCAGGGAATGGAACTCCCTCATATTTTTTCCCTTTTGTAATATTTGTTATAAGTCCCGTATCAAAATCCACAGACACCTTGTCACCTTCCTCGATATCCTTTGAAGCTTCGGCACATTCTAAAATAGGAAGACCTATATTTATAGCATTTCTGTAAAAAATACGTGCAAATGTTTTCGCAATAACACAGCTTATACCTGATGCTTTTATTGCAATGGGTGCATGCTCTCTTGACGAGCCGCAGCCAAAATTTTTGCCTCCAACCATTATATCTCCCGGCTTAACCCTATCCATAAAAGATTTATCTATATCCTCCATACAGTGCATGGAAAGTTCCTTTGGGTCTGAAGTGTTTAAATACCTTGCCGGTATTATAACGTCGGTATCTACATTATCACCATATTTTATGACTTTTCCTTCTGCCTTCATAAACCTTCAACTCCTTATAATAGGTGTGGGGACAAGGCTTTTAAGATTTCCAGCTCTCCCTTTTTCTTAAGGGAATATCCCCACTATCAAAATCTAATACATTTTTTTGCTGCCCAAGTACTTTTACAATTGGCTGCAATAATTCTATAAATCCTCCGGTGAGGAAATTCTGCCTGTTACTGCTGAAGCGGCCGCTACCGCAGGACCGGCAAGATAAACTTCACTTTCAGGATGCCCCATTCTTCCGACAAAGTTCCTGTTGGTTGTAGCCACAGCCCTTTCACCCTTTGCAAGAATGCCCATATGCCCTCCAAGACAAGGACCGCATGTAGGAGTACTCACTGCGGCTCCGGCTTCGATAAATATATCAAATAATCCTTCATTCATGGACTGCTTCCATATTTTCTGGGTAGCAGGTATTATAATACATCTGACATCCGGATGTACCTTTCTGCCTTTTAATATTTGTGCCGCAGACCTCATATCTTCTATTCTTCCATTGGTACAGGATCCAATCACTACCTGGTGAATTTTTACTGTTCCCGCTTTATCAACAGTTTTTGTGTTCTCAGGCAAATGGGGAAACGCTACGGTTGGTTTTATCTTTGAAAGATCAATTTCGTAAACTTCACAATACTCAGCATCCTCGTCAGCTTCATAAATCTTAAACTCCCTTGTGGAATGCTCTTTTACATATTCAATTGTTTTCTCGTCTACTGGAAATATCCCGTTTTTCCCACCTGCTTCTATCGCCATGTTGGCCATGGAAAACCTGTCGTCCATTGATAAACCGGCTACACCTCCGCCTGTAAATTCCATGCTTTTATACAGTGCGCCGTCAACACCTATCATACCAATTATATGCAAAATTACATCCTTGCCGCTAACCCATTTTGAGAGCTTTCCCTCAAGAACAAACTTGATGGCCTTGGGTACCTTGAACCATGCTTCTCCCGTAGCCATACCTGCAGCCATATCCGTACTTCCTATCCCTGTTGAGAATGCCCCCAGTGCACCATAAGTACAGGTATGAGAATCTGCTCCTATAACCACATCACCACATACCACCAGACCTTTTTCAGGAAGCAGCGCGTGCTCTACTCCCATTTGTCCTATTTCAAAAAAGTTAACTATTCCCATTTCCCTGGCGAATTCTCTTATGAATTTGACCTGTTCTGCAGATTTAATATCCTTATTTGGAGTAAAGTGGTCAGGTACAATTGAAATCTTATTCACATCAAAAACCTTGTTGAGTCCAATTTTCCTGAATTCCTTTATTGCAACCGGTGTAGTAATATCATTACCCAGTACCATGTCAAGCTTTGCCATAATCAACTGACCGGATTTTACACTTTTCAAACCTGCATGGTCTGCAAGAATTTTCTGTGTCATCGTCATTCCCATTTATATCTACCTCCTACATAGCAGTTTACAACGCAAATTGCTTATAAATCATGCTTTTAAATATTATTATAGATGTTATTTAAATAATATTCTTCCTGAAAATCACCTGAATTAAAGACAATTTTTAATGTTTTTTGACTTTTCTGTATTGAAGAGGTGTCATTCCCGCATATTTTTTAAATGCCTCATTAAATCTTTGCTGGTTTGAAAACCCAACATCAAGGGCAATATCTCTTGCTTTTTTACCGGTTTCAATAAGTAAATCCTTTGCCCTGTCGACCCTTACCTTCAATAAAAATGTTATTGGCGTCTCATTTGTTACTTCCTTGAATGCCCTTGTAAAATAGCCCGGACTTAAAAAAACATAGCTTGCTATGTCACTTAAGGAAATATTTCTTTCAAAATTATTTTGAATATATTTAACCGCTGCATTTATAAGCTCCTTAAGCTTGGGACTTTTGTTCATAATACTATTTTCCCATTCCATTTTTAAAGCCCGGGATATGTGGACAAACAGCTCCATTATAAGCAGGTAACTCAAAAAATCGCTGCCTAGCTCTTTGCTTTTTCTCTCCTTTACTATCTTATCCAAAAGTATTACTATATCATTTTTATGGTTGACCTTTAATGTGATAAAAGCTCCTGACTCCCTGCCTTTTACAAAATTAATAAAATCTTCAAGAGATATTCCCGAGTACCTTTTATCAATCCTGTTTTCAAACCTAAAGCAAAGTACACTAAACTCACATCCCGACCTGGATACAACTTTGAGCTTATGTGTCTGGAAAGGTTTGATTATTATTATATCATTAGGTCCGATTTGGGCACTGCTTCCTTCTATTTCAAAAACTGCATTCCCTTTTTTTACATAGACCATTTCAAAGTGCTCATGAATATTGGGCTCCATAGACCAGCTTGCATCAAAAAAGTTTTCCAATGACTTTACTATAACCGGTATCAATCCGGATGTACTTATTATACTTTCCCAGGCCCTGGGCACAGCACCTGAACTCACAATCAGACCTCCTGCCTTTCATTATCTCTTTATTCATTGTAACATATTTACTTGCATTGCTTCAATCAGGTTTATTTTTGAGAATAATTTGCTTATCTATTAGGAATTATTTTAAGAAATCTTACCATAATTATTATTTGCAGTGTTATAATAGTTAATGATGAATTGTTATAAACAACGTTTAAAGGTAATCGATATAATGAATAAAAATAATATCAAGGTAAAAAAAGGCTATCTCAAAGAAGACTTTAGAGTATTCCATCTAAAGGATAAAAAAAACATAAATTATGAATTTCACTATCATGATTTTTATAAAATCATCTATTTTATCTCTGGAAAAGTAAAGTATCTGATTGAGGGCAAGGAGTATAATTTGACTCCCGGAGATGTCCTGCTTATAAGCAGTGAAGAAATCCACAGGCCGATTATTGATTTTACCGTAGCTTACGAGCGTGTCGTCATCTGGGTTAACCCCTTATTTCTTAAAAAACACAGGAGTGATTCATTTGATTTATCCGGCTGTTTTAACAAAGCTAATGAGCGTGGAAGCAATTTGCTTTCATTTAATAATTCTAAAACCAAGCTACTTGCAGATACCCTTAAAGCTCTGGAAAATGAACTTTCAGGCAGTCAAATTGGCAGCCATATCCTGAGCAACTCCCTGTTGATTCAATTCATGGTTTATACAAATAGAATATGCGCACAGCTTAAAATAGAAAAAACCGCAGCCTTAGGCAACGGAAAAAAAAATAATCTGGTTAATAACATAATAAAATACATTAATCAGAATCTTGACAGTCAATTGACCATAGAAAAAATATCCTCACATTTTTATATAAGCAGGTATTATCTTATGCATAAATTTAAAGAGCAGACAGGTTATACCGTATACAATTACATACTTCAAAAAAGACTCCTAAGGGCAAAATCCCTTCTGGAAAAAGGAATGTCCGTCGTTGAAGTCTGCGGGGAATCAGGATTTAATAATTATTCCAGCTTTATAAGGGAATTTAAAAAAAATTTTGGACTTCCTCCAAAAAAATATTACAATGAAATAATTCAATCACATATTGAGTATGAAAAAAAAGGCCATTTTTAAAATTTTAAAAATCACCTCTTTTTTGCGTCATATGATATTTGTATTTATAAGGATTTCACTTTAAAATCCCAGCTCCGTTGTATCCACATCCTCCAGCAGTTCTTTAAGCTTTTCAACTTCATCTCCAAAAAGTGTTATGCCTTTGGACATCTTTTCATGGTTTTCATCCCAATCCCTGATATCAAGCTTGGGATTCCTTTCATTCCAGCTGATTATATTTACTTCTTTTTTCCATCCATTACTGGATTCACCCAGTACCCCTACATGTTTTATAATCTCATACTTTAATCCTGCCATTTTGCTACCTCCATTCTATTTTTTAAATTCAGGGTATTACCGCAATTTCTATTCTACCATTTTTTTTTGCAAAAGCAAGAAATTCATCAATCCCTTTGTCAACCTCAAAACAAATATAGCTTGGAATTTGGCCTTTACCTGCTTCATCAACAATATTGCCCCCCGAGTCGATAAGGGCTGCTATTCTTATACTCTCAATTCTGATTATACCATTATCTTTCTCAGTATTATTTCCTGGATTATTATTTATACTTATTTTATCAGGCACAAATATAATATCAACATACTGGTCCTTTTTAAGCCTCCATCCATTTGCCTGGTCGGCCTTAAAATCAACGGCCATTAAACGGCTGTCTTCACCGACGGCTGTAATTTCACCCTGCCTTGAGCTATCTATGAATCTGGGTTTTAATAGCATTTCATTTTTTTCAATATCTGTTTTGGCCACTTTTCCTTTAATTGAGTCCATATTTTTTACCGAATGCTTATGCACCATACCTAAGCTTACTTTTCTTACAAGAAGCAAATCCTCGGTTATAATTGTTCCCTGTGGAATTTTTTTCGCTGAATATATTATCTCAAGCTCAGGCTCATAATTTGCCGCGCTTCTTATAATAATTATTTGCACAACCAGTAATACAACCGCTAAGATTATAGTAGCCAGTATAATTTTTATCCTTCTCATCATACGCTCCTTCTGTTGCCAATGTATCGGCAATTCATGTTATAAAGCAACAACTAAAGCACATTGATTGATACAAGTTTTATGAAGTTTTTTTCGCTGTAATATCAGTTGTTTTTTGGTATCTCCGTATCTACATGCAGCTTTAGTTCCATATGTTCCTTTCCGGAAATTTTCATTATCATACCGGCAAATAGTGAAGGTTTTACAGGCACTACTATACAGCTATGTATTGAAGGCCTGGTAATTTCCACACCCCTTTCACATGTTAGGGGAAAACCTGAGTTATAAATTACCAGTTCCTCTATACTTACCTGTGAACAAGCAATTGAGTCATATTTAGGGTTCAGGCTCTTATCAAGCTTGAGATTTTGAGCCAGTATTTTTCTGTATACCTTATCAAGCCTGCTTTGCGAAATTATGACCTGATTTTTGCTTAAATCATTACAGTTTATTGCATTATATGCGGAAATATTGGCTAAATCTACGGCATCCCTTATTATCCCTGACTTATTGATAATTATGCCCATCTCAATAACAAATGAAAAAAGCGGCAGGATAATAAAAATAATAACGAAGGTAAAAATTAAAACATCCACAAGGGAGCTGCCTTTCTCCATCAGTTTATCACTCTTCTTGCTATGGCACTTCTTCTATATTCCATATGATACGTCGTATCCTTTCTATATAGTAGGCCTGTAAGCCTGCTTTGAGTATAATCTGCCTCTACACTGAGCGTAATGCTGCCGCCATATGGGGCACTTTGTGTTCCTGCAACTTGAATGTTGTCAAGTCCTATTTCCTCCAATATATCAATCAATTCCTGCTTTCTTTCTTCAGTCAATCTCCCGTCAATCTCCATCCCAAACAAAGCATTCCTGCAATAAGTATTCATCTTCGACTTGACGGACAGCGGGACTAAAGTCTCAGTCAAATACACAATGAAAGAAACAGTTATGATTAAAGCTATTGCAAATATTACAGACTTTACAGGCAAATAAACTCCTCCTTTTTGCCGCCGATACTATCAGCATGCCAATCAGGATGTTTCAAAAATTTTTCCGGAGATTTCCCCCCACCAGGTGGCCAAAGTATCCATTACAGTGGTGCTGAAGCTCCGCAATTGGGGTATTACTATAAATGCAGCAACAATACAGGCAGCAGCTATCCCAATTAATTCATTTATTGCTGTTCCCCTATTACCGGCAGCAATCTTTAAAAGTACTTTCCTCATAATAATCACCTCCTCGTTTTTATGTAATAAATATCTTTCCTACAGAATTACCCAAGTCATCTATTAACGGGATTACTATAAGAATGATCAATACAAGTGAAAACAATCCGACTGCAATCATGCTTCTGGCCTTTCTCATATCAGTTTCTGCCTGTATATGGGCAAAATATTTTTTAAACATAATATCTTCCTGGCGGGAAAGCAGCTCACTGCTGTCTCCGGTAGTTACGCCAAGCTTTAATGCGGTACACAGGGTTTCACATTCTTTTGATTTAAATTTCGCCCTCAGCTCCCCCAGTGACTTTTCTATATCCAATGTCAATTCGTACCTGGCCGCAAGGCTTGTTAGTATTTTTCTCAACTCAATATTATCCGCCATTTCGTATACGGATTTTATTGCATCGGTGACCCTCACTCCTGATTCTACCTGATTGTGCAGGTATTTGTATATTTTGTATGCATTATTTCTAAATATTAAATTGAACTTCCTTATTCTCTTCCTAATGGTACTATCGTAAACTACCAAAAATAAAAGACTGGCTGCAATGGGTCTTATAATATTGGGAAAATCAGCGGCAAAACCGTATGCAAATATCAATATGGGAACAAAATACATACAGATAACATAAACATACACTTCCCTGTTTTCAACGGCACCACATTTTGCAAGCCTTGCCTTTGAATTGTCTGCAATTCTTTCAATGATTCCACATTTTCTGCCCTTTCCTATTGACCAGACCAAAGCTTTGCACTTGTCATATAATGAGTTTGCCTTACTGGAATTACCCGCCGATTCGGATACATTGTATGAAAGCCATGCACTGGCCTTTTTTACCAACATATTACTCCCTGCAATATTCAATACTAAAAAAGTGATTGAAAACCATTTATGTGTCCATATAAAAACCAGTATTTCATCCAAATAAAAAACCTACCTTTCATTTTTAATGCTTATATGAGTTAATGCTAATAGTAGTAAAGAAACCTACGGCATATATAAAGCAAAACGCCGTAAGCAGGATTTTGCCTGATACTGTTCCCAAATAAAAGCTTTCAACATCAGGATTTATTTTTATAAAACCATAGCCGATAAAGGTAAAGGAGACCATAATTGCATATGTAAAAATCCTGTCTCTGAAAGTAGAAATATTCCTCCTGTTAAATTCCTCTTCTATCCTGTAAAACTGCTCTTCCATTACAGTTAAAAGCTTTCTTATGTCTCCCCTGTTTTTCATACTCATTTTTACATTTATAATGAAATTTGAAAACTGTGAATTGTTAACCTTAAGTCTCAACATTTCAAGGGCTTCTTCCCTGGGAATTCCCCTTTTCACCTGGACCACCATATCTGTTATAAACATCTTAAGAGGTTCATCAATGCCTGAATCTACAGATTTTTCAAAGGCATAAAACAAATCCTCTTTTACCGCACACCACCTGTTTAGAATTGATATAAACGAAGCAAGCTCTCTTCTTATCCTGGCAGAATTATACCTTCCCAGAATATCAAGGATTAAAAAAGGTGAAAATGAAAAAAGTGACGCAATCAAAATAGCAGAAGGAACAAAATATAATACCCTGTATATAAAACTAAAGGATATTCCAAATATTATTACGGAAACAACAATGAGATATTCCAGTTTAAAAAATGGTATGAATTCCTTGATATTTGACCTTTCAATATATTTAAGGCTGAGTTTTTCAATAAAAGTCAACCTTCTATCTCCTGTTTTCCTGTCTTTTTTCGCTTTGAAGGCAACAAGTGATTTCATTATTTCGCTGTCAATGTATTTCCCTTTTTCGATAGAAAGAACAATTTTAAGTGAAATATAAACAGTAATAATTACCAGAAGCAAAGAATTAATCCATAGTAACAAGCTTACACCACCCTGCAATCTTTATGATTTATACAGCATTTTATATATATAGCTTTTACTCTTTACATCAAAAGCTTTTACTTCAATTATTTCAACAACCTTAAAATCCGTAAGATGAAAAACGAAGTCAATACTTTTTCCCAGCATACATCTTATAGTATCCTCGCTTTCACCAATTCCCGCCCCTTTGCTCAATGTCAGCAGCCTTTCAAGGGCATCCCAGGCAGACTCCGCATGGGTTGTAGCCAATCCCCTGTGCCCGGTGTAGGCGGCCCTGACAAACTCCCATGCCTCGTCACCCGTTATTTCGCCAACGCAGAAACAATCAAGGCTCATTGTAAGCCCATCCCTTACAATATCCTTAAGGGTTTCTTTTTTTCCTCCCTGATTTCTTTTTTTCACCCTTTGTTGAATGCAGAAGGGTTTGTCAGGGAATATTTCAGCATCCGATTCAGCTATCATTACTCTTTCCATTTCAGGAAGTGCGTTAATCAAAGCCCTTAACAGCGTTGTCTTTCCGGCTGCTCCCCTTCCGCTGAAAAGTATGGAGGAATTATTTTTGCATAAATCAAGAATAAGGTTTTTAATATGGCCATCAATCATCCCCAGCTCTAAAAGCCTGTCCAGTCCGTAACTGTTTATCCTGTGTTTTCTTATACTTATTACAGGTCCCAAAAGGCTTCTTGGAGGAATGGTTATATTGATCCTCAACCTTTTTTTCTCGTCTGTGATTCTGCAGTGACAATCATTTTCGTTCAGTATGCCTCCATTTCTTATGGCTATGAGATTGCAATAGGTGGCAAACATCATTTCACTGCCAAAATCGGCAGGTATCTTTATCCTCCGTCCGTTTTTCTTTATGACAAATTCATTATACCTTGTCCCGTCTATATCTGAGACGTCGTCATCATCAATATACTCCTGCAGTTCTCCATACCCAAACATATAATCAAATATCTTTTTAATAAGCTTTTCCCTCCGGATGCCCAGGCAATACCTGTTCCTGTCAATATCCTTTATAACTTCCTTTTTAAGCAGCTCCTTATCAACCAATCCGTTGGCAACATCCGCAACAAGCCCGGGAGAGCCTTTAAGGACATTGTTTGTGATCCTTGTGATAATCTGGCTAATATCATCCATACCCTCGGCTTTGCTGCCTCTGCTTTGTTTTTGTACAAGTATGCTGTGAAGAGTCTTTACAACAGGTATAATATCCACCTCCATATAAATTCCAATACCTCTATTCTGTTTTGTACCTGCCCAAGAAAATTAAATCAAAATCTCATAAAAAAAATAAAAAGGTGTTTTTTTGCCTGAATGGATAAATGCCGGAATCTCTTTTTAACCTGCAGCCTTTTATCCTTTCAATAATGCTTTTTATTAAAGCCTTTTTGGGAATTATATTTAAAAGCGCCAATATATTTTCATACTCTTTCAAAATGCTTTTTTCCATTCTTTTTACATAAGGTGCCTTAAGGCTTCTGCATTTATATCTTTCCAGGCTTTTACCCACAGTGCCCAGAAATCTTTTTTGGGTTATTTCTTTAATTTTATAAATCTCTATATCCGATTCATTGGAATAGTCAAATGCTGCAAACAGGTATTTATCTATTGGTATATTCTGTTTCTTAGCAAGGTAGGCAATATAACTGTTATATTCCCTGAAATTAAGCGTATGGGCTTTTAACGGAATTATATTGTAGTCGGATTCATTTAATGCTATGAGTGTATATGCATCATATATGGATTTATTCACAGCCAGTATGGTGAGGTCATAATTTTTATAGGCTTCATTTATCAATTCCAATAAGGTTTCATTACTGTAATATTCATAATCCTCAAGATTGTAACAACCTGTTAAAATTGATAGGCGCTTCGCATCCGTTCTTTTTATTGATGCTTCATCAAATACCCGGGCATTTATTTTATTCTTTTCTATAGCATCGAGTACGATATTAAGCCCTGTACCCCTGAATAACCCGTTATTGTACTTTACAGAAGGATACTTTTTTATATTGAGTACCAAATCAATTTTAGGAGCAAGCAAATCCAGGTCTATAAGAAGGACTTCGAGTGTGGACATTTTTGCAGCTATATAAGCAAGCTCACCTGCAAATTCCGCATTATTCCATACTGTTATTACCAATCTCTTAAAGGACTTGGATACACTTTTTGCTGACAAATCATTTTTCCCCTTATATTGATTAAGAACAGCACTTAAATTTAGCAGGTCCTTCTTTAGTTCACCGGCACTTTTATACCTTAAATCTGGCTCAGGCCTTGTGCATTTTTTTATTACGGACTCAAATTCATAGGATATCTGGTTTTGCACCTGGGAAAACGGTACAAGCTCATATGGAGGTTTGTTTGGACTTATGCCTGTAACCAATTCATGCAATGTTACACCCAGGCTGTATATGTCCGTTAAATGATTCGATTGTCCGCTTCCGTATTGTTCAGGAGCAGCATATCCCCTTGTACCGATATAAACCGTATCATTGCTTTTTTCTTCCTTATATTCCCTTGCTATGCCAAAGTCCACAAGCTTTAGAGTGCCTTCTTCAGTCAAAATAATGTTTGAAGGCTTCATATCCCTGTATATAACCGGATTAGGCCTTATTCCATGAAGATATTCAAGCACCCCGCATATCTGTATTCCCCAGTCAACAACCGTTCTTTCATCAAAACAAACTTTTCCGGCAAGAATTTTATCAAGGGAATCCCCTTTTATATAATCTACAATCAAGTACACAAAATCCTTATCCTCAATAATATCATATATGCGCGGAAGAGAAGGATGACTGAGTTTTTTTAATATTTCACATTCACCCTGGGGGTCATTTCCGGATGCAATATTTTTAGGTATGCGCTTAACAGCCCATAGTGTTTTCAGCTTAACATTTTCAGCCAGATAAACAGAGCCCATACCTCCGCTTCCAAGCTCTTTTATTATTTTATATTTACCGTCGAATAATACATTTTCATGACCTGTCATATACTTTTCTACCTTTTCATAATGTATATTATTAATTTATATAATATTTGTTGATTTGAATTAATTTTGTTATCTTATTACATTTTCTTATATTATTATAGCATATTATAGCATTCATTACCAGTATTTTTTATATTTTTTTGTATTTTTTTGGAGTGTTTTAATTTGGAAAATTAAATTCTTCCGGAACACAATAATTAACCATTAATATAAAATAAGGTTACAAGAAAAGCCCAAAGGTCTGGCCCCCATTGAATACCGGAACCAGACCTTGCAAGCATATATTTTTTACCTGTCTGCTTGGCAGTAAGCAGTTTGAAATTTTAACAGTGTTTTTTGGATTGGCATTAGAACATTTTCTTTCGAAATAGCAAGAATATAGCTCCCATAGATGCTGCAATAGTAAATATTATTATAAAAAGTAATGCAAAGGGATTTCCCTGCAAGGGCAAAGCTACTCCATTCATGCCATAAAAACTAGCAATCATAGTAGGTATTGCCATAACTATTGTAACTGATGTTAAGAACTTCATTACCATATTAAGGTTATTTGAAATAACAGATGCAAATGCATCCATCATTCCACTCAGGATTGAACTGTATATATTTGCCATTTCCAATGCCTGTTTGTTTTCAATAATAACGTCCTCAAGCAAATCCTGGTCTTCTTCATACATTTTAAGATATCTGCCGCTTAAAAGCTTTTCCATAACTATTTCATTCGATTTCAGGGAGGTCGTGAAAAAGACCAGGCTCTTTTCCAGTTCAAGCAGTTTAAAAAGCTCTTTATTTTTCATTGACTTTCTCAATAATTTTTCAGCATCATCAGTCTTTTTGTCAATATGCCTTAAGAACCTGAGATAGTCCTTTGATATCCTAAACAGCAGTTGAAAAGTAAACCTGGTTTTTTTAAATGTATAAAAACCTCTCACCTTGTTTGTCCTGAACTGCTCTATAACATAATTTTCCTCCAGTGAGACAGTTACAAAATAACTGTCCAACACCAGTATGCCAAGAGGTATTGTTCCAAATTTAAGATTTTTATCTTTTTCATATACTAAAGGAACATCAATTATTATGAGGGTCTGGTTTTCTTCAAGGTCTATCCTTGGCTTTTCCTCTTCGTCCAACGGGTCTCGAAGGAAGTTTGGCAAAATATTTAATTTCTCCTGCACAAAATTAAGCTCTTCATCCGAAGGGTTAACCAGGTTAATCCAACATCCTTTTTCAATACTGTCAATCCTCACAAGCTCCTGGCCTGTAATTTCGGTCTTTAATATTTCAATCATACTAATACCTCCTTTGCACTAATTATCATAAACAGCTTAGAATACTTTATCAAAACAAAAATGGCTGCCAACAAGCGGAAGCCATTTGATTTTCCAAATTCTTCTATACTCGTTGAGCTTTGGCACTATACAGCGTAGGGTAAAACCAGCTGCATTAAACAAAACCTTAATCCGGTAGTGCTTGTTAGACCCGCTTGGCGTCTCTCGACGTTTCCGGGCAGCAGCTTATTTCCATACAGGAGCCTCACCTAACAGAAAGTATTCAATTTATTACTACAGGGAAATATTAATGTTAGAAACATCAATTAAAATCATGTTTTTTTCCCGGCTAAAATTTATAAAGTTTTTTCTCTGTAGTACTAGTACCCTACTTTAATTATATGTCTTACTCGGTAATAAGTCAAACACAACTTTGAATAAAATATAAGCTTCAAATGAGGAGCATACTAAATGTTGCCGGGTCTTTGACAGATTAAAATTCGGATTTTATTTATACAAGGCTGTTTTAATTGTAGTATGCCCGGCCATGCTTTTCAGGGCAGTAAAAAATAGTCGTTATCCAGGTAATTCTGGACATCACTGCATGAAGCTGCCGATATTATTTTTGTGTTTAAGCATTTTCTACACTGGAGGTTGATCCTGTCTGAGCCCGGAGTAAGCCTTATATCGCTGCTTCCGCACTTGCACAATAGGCTTCCATGCAAGGCAATGTCATGAATACGGTTTATGGAATCGTACATAACCTGTGTATTATCATAATACCTTTCATATCCGAGCTTATCCAGAAAATCATCGTACCTGCACAGCATGTCGTCCACTCTGGCTTTAACCTGTGCGTCTTTGCCAACGAAACAATTGAAAATTTTAGCTAAAGGGCATTTAAGTTCAGCATGGCCGCCTAAAAAATCATCCAGGGATAAACTGTAAATGTGATTGGTACCACATGCTATACACGGCATTGAAACATACAGTGTTTTTTTCATCCTTCCCAGTATTTCAATATACGAATTGCTGCATTCACAGGCAGGCATTTTACCGGTAAATGCGGATATCTTAAATAAGCCGGTATACAAAAATTTAAGGCTGCCACAACTTGAACACTTATATGCAACAGTTATATTTGTATCAACAACCATATTTACAGCACCCCTAAATATAATATTCAATGCATTAGGATATATTCCTCTTTTCAAGCATTTATAAAACAGTATTGCCTGGAAAGCAATAAAATTATACAGGCAATACTATTTATTGCCGCAGGTTCATATAAACCAGTCTTGCAGCCGGCCGGTTTTACAGCCCGGGCCTATAATGCTTTGCAAATACGTTCCAGCGCTTCATTTAAACGCTTCTGGGCAGCAGTAAGGCTTATCCTGAAAAAACCCTCTCCATGCCTGCCGAATCCTACCCCCGGAGCAACCATGACTTTTGCTTTTTCCAAAAGAAAATTTGAAAAGGACATTGAATCAAAACCTTGCGGTACAGGAGTCCATATATAAAAAGTACCCTCAGGTGCTTTTACATTCAATCCGGCTCTTCCAAGCTTTTCCAGGGCTAAGGATATTCTTTCCTTATATATATTTTTCATATGTATGGTAAAATCGTGTCCCCTTTTCAAGGCCTCCATACAAGCATACTGCAATGCTGTAAACTGCCCTGAATCAAGGTTGTGCTTGACTGCCTTAAGCCCATTTATAACCTTGTCATTGCCTATGGCAAAACCAATACGCCAGCCGGTCATATTATATGATTTTGAACATGTGTAAAACTCAATTGCACATTCCTTTGCACCTTCAATATTAAAAACGCTCACCATTTTATCCTTTCCATAAATGAAGTCACAGTAAGCGTTATCATTGCAAAGGACAATATTATTCTCAATGCAATATTCTACAGCCCTTTTGTAAAAATGCCTGTCGGCCACAGCGCCTGTTGGATTATTTGGATAATTTATGAACATTATTTTCGCCCTTTGAGCTACTTCTTCGGGAATTTTAGATAAATCAGGCAAATAACCGTTTTCAGGCAGCAGCGGCATTGGGTAAGGGACTCCGCCTGCAAAAAGTGTTGCAGTTTTATATACAGGATAGGCAGGGTCTGGAACCAGTGCAAAATCACCTTCATTTATGAATGCAAGAAAAATATGGGCAACTCCTTCCTTAGCTCCCAAAAGAGCTACTATTTCATGCTCGTACGAGACATCTATATCATATTTATTTTTCATAAAAGCTGATACTGTCTGCCTGAATTCATCACTGCCGTCATAATGCGGATACCGGTGAAACTCAGGTCTCCATATTATTTCACTGAATTTTTCAACAACAAAAGAAGGTGTTGGAGTATCAGGGTCTCCAACGGCTAAATCAATTATATCTTCACCTTTTTTTACTGCCTGCTCAAGTTTTTTTTCAATTTCAACAAATAGATAAGGTGGTGCATTTAAAAGCTTTCTAGAAAATTCAAGATTCATCACAAAGCCTCCCTGGATAAAATAAATATACTAACATTATATTCATATTATTTGCAAAGTATATTGCATAAAATGCCTATAATATTGCTTATAGTGCTGTGTACTGTCATAAAAAAAGAGGATGACCTGTATTTCAGGTATCCTCTTTTTAATTCTTATTTATTTTAACAGTCAGGTATTATCTTCTAAGATAATTATATACTACTATAATCGCCTGTTCCCTGGTCAAAATACCTTTTGGATTGAAATAGTCCCCGCTGCCCTTTACTATCCCAAGTCCATTTGCTATGGCTATATGCCCTACAAGACCCACAGAAATTTCACTTTCATCCTTGAATCCTGTTTTATAAATTCCTTCTATTTTTGCAACCTCATCATAACCAAGGGCTCTTATTACATATTTCACACACTCTTCCCTGGTTACCGGACCTCCCGGATTCCACTCCTCTTCCGTTATTATGCCTTCCCTTATCAGGAAACTATAAAGATCGTCTCTTTCTTTTTCAGTCTTCACAGGATAAGGCCCGTAGTAATCTCCAACAGCTTTTGAAAGGAGTGCAAGAAAATCCTTTTGGGTAATAACCCTTTTAGGATTGAATTTAACCCCTTCAAGGTATATGCCATATTTTGCAAGAATTAATATTTCATCCTTTGCATAGCTAAGGTCTATATCCGGGTACTCTATTATTTTATCTTCCTCAAACAGCCTTCCGTCGGAATATGCCTTTTCACCTGTAATGGCGTTGAAGGTATATGTCCTTGAAGGTTTTAAAGCATACACCCGTTTAATCTCTTCCGTCCTTTGCATTGGAAGCATTTCTCCGCTCTTTTCATAGTACTTCCTATACTGAAGCTCCAAACCAATATCTTCAAAAAGGCTCTTATAGATATCCTCAGGCTCCAATGCATTATCAACCGGCGGCATAACAGTATCATTCCAGGTTAAATTGAATGAATTTACCTCACCTGTAACGGCATTGAAGGCAACATTTATTCCATTATCTACAAAAGGTATCCCGTTGGCAATCCTTGAATACCTGAAGTTTTGAATCACAGGCATTTTTTCAGATGAGTCGTTTATAATATTGAATCTGTCAATATATTTAACCTGCGAATACCTCTCTTTTACAAAACTATTTAGAAAATCTTCCACCATTTTTTTGGATTTTTCCCTGTCAAACCGGGCTTCATCTTCTTCCTTATAATCATATGGTTTATTAAAGGCCGTAATTTGGCCTGTCAAAGCATCCAAATCAACCCTGACAAAACTGTAGTTTCCCCTTTCTTCCTCCTGCTTAAAGAAATTGAGCCTCCAGTATACTTTTTTTCTATCATCCCATCTTTTGGCAAGATTGGACCTTTCAAGAGTATATTCATCAGTTAAACCTAAGACAGGGGTACTTTTTGCAATCTTTTCAGCTTTTTCAGCGGTAATTAATTTTGCGCTCTCCTCCAAGGCTTTCAATTCTTCAGGGCTTAAGGACATCTCGGAGCTTTGCGCCATTTTCTTAACTCCTGAGTCCATATCGTTCGAACCTTCAGTGTAATAGCCGTAGCCTTCTCCTTTAAGCCTGACCCTTTCTCCTGTAGATGCATCAAGGACATAAACGGAATTGTCATACCTGGTTGTATAGACAGGAGTAATGATGGTATTTCCATCCTCAACGCGCCTTTTATAAATAAGCTCCATACCAAGATTATCCCTGTATTTCAAAACGGCCTGCCCCTTGCTTATAACCTCTTCAATTGAAGGAAATTCCAAATTCGTACTCCAATTGGTATTGTAGCCCGTAACTTCTCCGGTTTGATGATTTACATTGACATTTACATAATCTTCATATACGGGTATGCCATTTTCCATTCTGTTGTAGTTAAAACGATAATAGTAGCTTTGAAGCTCACCGCCTGAATTATTTGCACGGAATTTTATTCCGGAAAAAATTTCAGGATTGACTTTCTTAAGGAACTTATTTGCCAGTTCCAGGCCTTTCTCTTCACTGATAACAGGTAGTTTTTTTCCGGAATACTTATATGGTATATATCTTCTGTATCTTGTTATCCATCCATTTTCCCTTATGCTTACACTCAAATTTCCTGTTGTGTCATCCTTGCCGTACCATCTTAAATTCCAGATTTTTAAATCATTTACATCTGAAATACT
>JANQLN010000033.1 GCA_028280575.1 Clostridia bacterium | reverse complement strand
GTCCATGCCGCAATTTACGCCTTTTTCAAGAACCTATACACTAACATTTTCTAAATTCATTCCCAATGATAACTGTTTCATTATACACATAAATCTTCTAAATGTTAAAATTGGGGAAACTAAAAAAGTTCTATTATTGACATAATAGCCATAGTTCAATATTATTAATATTGAGATTGCTAAAAAAGATGTGTATTTTAATGGAAGGGTCTGAAATGAAAAACAGGATATGGGAAATTGATTTTTTTAGGGGAATAGCATTAATATTCATGATATATTTTCACATTATCTTTGATCTGGATATAATGTACGGCTATAATGTAAGCTATAACAGCACATTTAACTATCTTACAGGAAAACTGGCCGCAGTTCTGTTTATCTTTATATCAGGCATAAGCTGTTCATTTAGTTCAAATAATATAAAAAGGTCTTTGAAAATCCTCATTGCTGCCGCATTCATATCAGCAGGAACATTCATATTCATTCCGGAATTATGGGTAAAATTCGGTATTCTCCACTTCCTGGGAGCAAGTATACTGCTTTTTTATCCCATGCGAAAAATGAAACCTGTTTATTTGGCCGTAATTGGATTAATAATATTAGCCGCGGGAATGCTGGTTGATAAAATAACCGTCAGCCACGATTATTTATTCTTCCTGGGAATAACAACCGGAGCCTTTCAATCAGGGGACTACTACCCAATAATCCCATGGTTTGGAATATTCCTCATTGGGGTGGCTGCAGGAAAAACTTTTTATGCAGGCAAAAGGAGTTTATTCAGGTTCAATATGAGGCCCAATATAATTTCCAAATTGGGAAGGCATACCCTTCTTATATATATGCTCCACCAGCCTGTTATAATTGCAGTTTTAAACCTGGTCTTTAAACCCTGAAATTTTAGCAGAAAATTAGTTTTTTGTCGTAAAAGAGTATAAAAATCCCTTTTATTACGTCATTATAATTCTCTTCGGTTATTCTATATAAATCTTCCTGGCCTACTTGCACATAAAGAACAATATCAAATTTATGCCTGTTGTCCATTAATGCACTTATTATATCGACTGACTTCAGTGGATTTTTATACTCTTCAATCCATTGCCGTGCATCACCGCTTATTTTGACCTCAGTTTGATAAAAACTTCTTAAAAAATGTTCAAGCTCACCTGGTTTTTTCGACCACATATTAACTGTTACCGACATTAACTTTTCTCTCCTTTATTATGCCTATCCTTATGTCAAGCTTACATACCTGTACATTATTTATATTTGACAGGCAAAGCACAAATCCTTTATGTAATTTTTACTAACCGGCGTATTAACAGCAGCATATAAGAAATAATAAACATGTAAATAACATCTAGAAGGTTGTGAAAATATGATTTTAACCAATAAATATTTAAAGCCATTATTATTGATTGTTGTTTTAATTCCTATACTGCTCTTGAGCGGGTGCGGTGAAAAAGAGCCGAGTGAAGAAAAGGAAGCTGAGAAGCCAGGCGGCGAAAAAAAAGGTGAAGAGGTTCCTGAGCAGCTTAAAGATATTGAGAACTCCATTGAAAAAATAATTATGAGCCTTAAAGGTCCCACTGTGGCAGAACAAGAAGACGAAATAGAATCGGATGATATTAAAGGGCAAATGCAAGAGGATGAAAATAAAAGAATCGACCATGGCGGCAAACAAGAGGAAAATGAAGGGCAAAACCAGCAGGAAAACGGACAGGGCGGTCAAAACAGCGAACAAAAAGGGCAAAATGGTAATCAGGAAGAAGGTGAAAACAAGGATAAAAAGCAGAATGAACAGCAGCAAGATGAACAAAAAACATCAGAATATGAAAAAAACATGGAAAAAGATATCTGGAAAGAAATTGACAAAATGATAAATGAAATGCATTATAAATGGAATAGCTATCTTCCTATGGCAGTTAATGCTTCTGCAGACAGAAAACTTATAGATAACTTCAGCACTGCGTTAAACAGCCTCACAGATACAATTATCGGCAAAAACAAAACTAATACCCTTCTTGCCTGCAGTTATCTATATGCCTATGTTCCCGATTTCTTTTCCCTTTACAAATCAAAAATATCCCCTGAAGTGAAAAGAGTCAGGCATTATGTCAGAAATGCTTCATTAAATGCCATAACAGGTAACTGGGATCAATCAAAATCCGATATGGAAAATCTTAAAGCCTCATGGGCATTATTTAAAAATTCCATAGACGAAAACAGCAAAGAATCGGCAAACAAGCTTGATTTGTCAATATATGAGCTGGATAGGGTAATAGCGGCTAAAAACCAATCCTTATCTGATATAAAGGGGAGAATAACTCTATCAAATGTAAAAGAACTCGAAAAATCAATGGAGGAAGAACCAGGCCAGGAGGTTTACCTGCCAAAAATGACGCATTGAGATTTATCACTATTTCATATATAATAGCATTATATGAAACGGATTTAATTCTTGCATTATGGCTTTTGAAATACACAAAGGTTCTAGTAGATTTCAAAGGCCATAATGCTTAGAATTATGAAGTTACATACATGAAACGACAGATAGTACACATAGAGTGCTTAAAAGGAGTCTGTTAATGAATATTTTAGGCATAGTAGCTGAATATAATCCATTTCACAATGGACACCTTTACCATCTTAATGCTTCAATAAAGCTGAGTAAAGCACAAAGTACCGTATGTGTGATGAGTGGTAATTTTATACAGCGGGGAGAACCTTCAATAGTAAACAAATGGGCCCGTACAAAAATGGCATTAAAAGCAGGAATAGATCTGGTTGTAGAATTACCTGTTGTTTATTCCATGTCAAGTGCCGAGTATTTTTCCCGGGGAGCTGTAAAACTTCTGGACAGCCTTGGCTTCGTAACTCATTTATGTTTTGGCAGTGAACATGGAAAAATACCACAGCTTGAACAAATAGCAGATATTTTACTGGATGAGCCGGTTTTATACAGGACAAGGCTTAAAGAGCATTTATCCGGGGGGCTTTCTTTTCCTGCCGCTAGAGAAGCTGCATTAAAGGAATATTTTAAAATCAAGGGGCTTGACCCGGATATTGTCAATGCAATAAATTCATCCAACAATATCCTGGGCATTGAATATATTAAAGCGCTGAAAAGCATGGGCAGCAGCATGAATCCCCTGACAATAAAAAGGAAATCCAATGATTATAATTGCAGGACGCTTTCAGGCAGAATATCCAGTGCAACATCAATCAGAAAAACTATCTTTGAAGAGTCTGTATTGGACGAGCGCATCAAATATGCCCTCCCATCTTTCAGCATAGACATCCTGGAAGATGAATTTGGGAAAGGGAGAGGTCCTGTATCTATAAAAGACTTTGAAAAAACTATCCTGACACTTATCAGGTTATCTGACACACAGTCCCTAAAGGAGCTTTCACAGGTATCTGAAGGACTGGAAAACAGGATAAAAAATGCCGCACTGGAATGTGGAAAGTTTGAATGTCTTCTAGAGGAGATGACCACAAAAAGGTATACCAATACAAGGTTACAAAGAATATTGTGCGGTCTTCTGACAGGAATTACTACAGAAGAATTTGATACATTTAACAAACATGGCGGACCGCAATACATAAGAGTTCTAGGATTTAATCAAAAGGGCCGGGAGCTTCTTTCCATGGCTAAAAAAACCGCAATCCTGCCTGTGATTGTAAAAACAGCCAATTATAAAAAATCATGTAATCCGCTCCTTAAAAGGATGATGGAAATTGAGCTGCGTGCAACCGATGCCTATGTTCTAGCCTATGATAATCCGGATTTCAGGAGGGGACGGCAGGATTTTTTGAATGAGCTGGAAATTTACCACTTGCACAGGTAATATATCCTGTGTTAAAATACACAAAACACTTGGAGGATTTGATATGCAAAATGTTTTTAAAACACTTGAGGAAAGAGGATTTATCGCACAGCTTACCCATGAAGAATCCATAAGGAAGCTGCTTGAAAGGGAAAAGGTTACATTTTATATAGGCTTTGATCCGACTGCTGAAAGTCTCCATGTCGGCCATTTTGTTGCCATGATGGTAATGTCCCACATGCAGAAAGCGGGACATAGGCCTATAGCAATAATTGGAGACGGAACGGCAATGGTCGGAGACCCTACGGGAAAAACAGATATGAGGAAAATGCTCACAAGGGAAGAAATACAAAAAAATGCGGAGGGCTTCAAGGTACAAATGTCAAAATTTATTGACTTTCACAATGCAAAAGCCCTGATGGTTAATAATTCCGACTGGCTGCTTAAATTGAACTATGTGGAGTTTTTAAGAAATACGGGTGTTCACTTTTCCGTCAACAAAATGCTTACTGCAGATTGTTTTAAAACAAGGCTTGAAAAGGGTTTAAGCTTCATAGAATTTAATTACATGCTTATGCAAAGCTATGATTTTTTAAAGCTGTACCAGGAATATGACTGCAAAATCCAATTGGGCGGAGATGACCAGTGGTCAAATATAATTGGAGGTATAGAGCTCATAAGAAGAGTCGAGGGCAAGGAATCATACGGCATGACGTTTACACTTCTTACCACAAGTGAAGGCAAAAAAATGGGGAAAACCGAAAAAGGTACCGTTTGGCTGGATGCAAAAAAAACAACGACATATGATTTTTACCAATACTGGCGCAATGTTATGGACCAGGATGTAATAAAGTGTCTTAAGCTGCTGACATTTCTTCCAATTGAACAAATAAAGGAATATGAGAAGCTTAAAGGTGAACAAATTAACAATGTAAAAAAAATCCTTGCACATGAAGTTACAAAACTGGTGCATGGAAAGGATGAAGCCGACAAAGTCATGAAGGCTGCCGAAGCACTTTTCACAAAAGGAACCGATGATGTTAATATGCCTTCGTCCTCAATAACCGGGGCTGAAATTGGGGAAGGTGTCAATATACTGGATCTTCTGGTTTCCATAGGCTTCATTCCATCCAAGGGTGAGGGCAGAAGACTTGTGCGTCAAGGCGGCCTGTACATGGATGATGCCAGGGTATCTTCTCACGATATAATAATTGGGGTTCACGACTTCAAAGATAGAAAAATCATCTTCCGAAAAGGTAAGAAAAAATATCACAAAATAATATTGGGAGATAAAACATAACGCTTACGTTTTATTTGATATAATTGACTTATAATAAAAAAGTACAAAAAAATAAAATATATTTCAATACCATCATATCTATCGATAGTACAATGTATCTATAATATTTGTCAGCAAAAAAATAATTAAGGAGCTTGGAAATAATATAGGTAAAAATTGGATAATAACTGTATCTGCCTAAATCTTTACTTTACATTACTTATTTACTATAATAAAAAAAAGAGTATGGAAAAGGCGGATAGACAAAGCTATGAATACTGAAAATACAGGAAATAGTTTAGGATTCAATGTTGAATATGCTAAAAAGTGTGCAAAGCTCTACAGTGACTCTATGCAGGTACGCTGTATCATTATTGATACAAGAGGCAATACTATTTATTGCGACGAGCTCTGCAGCTTCTGTAAAAGCATTGCAAAAAGCTGTGAATATGAGGAAAACTGTAGAAACGCCCATTTATATGGCAGTTACCAGGCAGAAAGGTTTGGCGGGAAATACGTTTTTTTCTGTCCTCTCGGACTTGTACACTGGGCATCGCCCGTAATTTGTGACGGTGCGATGAAGGGTGCGCTGGTGGCGGGTCCTGTTCACATGGTAGAACCTGAAGATTTCCTGCTGGATGAAATACTGGAAAAAAACAATTTGAATATGGAAAAAATTAAATCCCATATGGATGAGATTCCTGTTTTAAAGCCTGAAAGAGTTAATAATTTATCTGAAATGTTGTTTATGATTACCGCCCACATATCAGATATTAATCCTTTAAAGTATATGGAAGAAAGGGAATCACAAGAGCAGCAGGCAGATATTTCAGAATATATGCAATACATTGAGACAATGGGCGGGGACGATACTGTTACCAATGCTTATCCTATTGAAAAGGAAAAGGAGCTGTTGTCTGCAATAACATTAGGGGACAAACAAATATCCCAGAAGCTTTTAAATGAAATACTCGGACATATATTTTTCTCGACAGGAAGGGATTTTGAAATAATCAAAGCAAGGGTTTTGGAATTGGTAGTCCTGCTGTCAAGGGCAGCACTCAAAGGCGGAGCCGATGTTGAACAGATATTTGGTTTAAATTACAAGTATTTAAATCAAATACACGGGTTTAAAACAGTTGAAGATATGACAAACTGGCTGTCAAAAATAATGACAAGGTTTACAGATTGTGTTTTTAACCTTAAAAATGTGAAGCATGTTGATGTAATCTACAGGGCTGTAGATTACATCAAAAGAAACTATATGAAGAAAATAACACTGGACAATGTGGCAGAGCATGTCTATCTTTGTCCTTCATACTTTAGCAAGGTATTTAAGGAAGAAATGAAATTTAATTTTAATAAATACCTTAACAATATAAGAATAGAAAAAAGCAAGGCACTGCTGCTCAATGAATCAATACCTTTGGTTGATATATCAAATATTGTAGGCTATGAGGACCAGAGCTATTTTTCAAAGGTATTTAAAAAGCTAACCGGAGTGAGTCCGGGCAAATACAGGGAATCCAGGGGTAAGCTTGTATTGGATGATTGAAAAAAACAAAGCATTATCAACTCAAAAAATACAGGTGAGTTGACAATATATAGGTGCAAGTTAAACTATTCTTTTTACAGGGAGGATTTATAATGAGTATCATGCAGAACATTTCAGAAAGTCTGCAAAAAGGTAAGGCAAAAGATGTCAAGGAACTGGTTCAACAAGCTGTTGATGAAGGAGTGGATGCAAAAAACATTTTGGACGAGGGCTTGCTGGCAGGTATGAGTATTATTGGTGATAAGTTCAAAAAGAACGAAATATATGTTCCTGATGTTCTTATCGCAGCTCGTGCAATGAACGCAGGCACAGAAATTTTGAAACCCTTGCTTATGGAAAGCGGTGTAGAAGCAAAAGGCAAAGTAGTAATAGGAACTGTAAAAGGAGACCTTCATGACATTGGTAAAAATCTCGTTAAGATGATGATGGAGGGCAAAGGCCTTGAGGTTATTGACTTAGGTATTGATGTTCCTGCAGAAAAATTTATCAGTGAAGCAAAGAGCAACAGCGCTCAAATAATTTGCTGTTCCGCATTATTGACAACGACCATGGGTGAAATGAAAAATGTTGTTGAAACGGCCTCAAAAGAAGGTATTAGAGATACCGTCAAGATAATGGTCGGCGGAGCCCCCGTCAATGATAATTTCTGCCAAAGCATAGGAGCAGATGCTTACGAACCTGACGCGGCTTCTGCTGCCGATACCGCACTTTCAATATGTACGCAATAAATAGGCCGGACAGTTTTAAAATCAGGCTTTCTTTGCAGGATCAAGGATTGGAAACACTATTTGTATAAAATAAAATCTTAGAAAACACACCGTTTAAGGTGTGTTTTTTAAGATTCTGCCGGCTTTCATATCCATTGCTGCTAAATAGATGCCAAAACCGTTTTCATATTTCCATTATTATAGGTAAAATCATGGGTCTTCTTTTTGTTTCTTCATATAAATACTCCTTCAGTGCTTCCTTTATGACTGTTTTTTTAAGGGTCCAGTCATTTTTCTTCGTCTCATCACATTTTTCTAAAGCGGTTTTAGCCAGCTCCCTGGATTTTTCCATCAGGTCTTCCGACTCTCTCACATACACAAATCCTCTTGAGATAATATCAGGGCCAGCTATTACATTACCCGTTTCCTTTTCCGTTGTAACGACAACAACTATCAAACCGTCCTGTGACAAATGCTTCCTATCCCGTAAAACTACATTTCCTACATCACCTACACCCAGTCCGTCTACAAGCACTCTTCCTGCAGTTACCTTTCCACATATATTTGCCGAATCCGCAGATAATTCTAAAACATCACCAATGTTCATAATGAATATATTTTCATTATCCATCCCCAAATTTTCTACCAGATTTGCATGCTGTTTAAGATGCCTGTATTCACCATGGACAGGTAAGAAAAACTTAGGCCTTACAAGCCTTTGGATAAGCTTTAATTCCTCTTTGCAGGCATGTCCCGAGACATGAATTTCAGCCAGAGCTTGATATATTACTTCTGCTCCCTTTTTAAACAGGTCATTGATGACCCTGAATACTGTTTTTTCATTTCCTGGTATGGGAGTGGCTGAAATAATTACAAGGTCTCCGGGAATTATTTCAATTTTCCTGTAGACAGAGGAGGCCATCCTGCTAAGCGCGGACATAGGTTCCCCCTGTGAGCCTGTAGTGAGTACGACAAGCTCTTTTGCCTGATAATTGTCAATATCATTCAAATCAACTATGAGCCCGTCAGGAACATCAAGAAATCCTACATTCATAGCAGCTTTAACCACATTAATCATGCTTCTTCCACAAATTGCAACCTTCCTGTTGAACATGACTGCTGCCTCTATTACCTGTTGTATTCTATGTACGTTTGAGGCAAATGTGGCTACAAGTATTCTGCTTTTCGCTTTCATGAATATTTCTTCAAAGGTTTCGCCGACTGTCCTTTCAGACATTGTATACCCGTCACGCTCAACATTTGTACTGTCGGACATAAGGAGGAGTACTCCCCTTCTGCCCAATTCAGCAAACCTGGAAAGGTCCATGGGCCCACCTTTAATAGGTGTGTGGTCGATTTTAAAATCAGAAGTATGTACAATAACCCCTACGGGGGTATGTATTGCCAGCGCAACGGAATCTGCAATACTGTGATTGGTTCTTATGAATTCAATTTCAAACCTGCCCAATTCTATTGTCTGGCCTGACTGGATTGTTTCCAGGCAGACCGATTTTAAGAGCCCGTGTTCTTCCAGCTTGTATTGAAGCAAAGCCAGGGTAAGCTTTGTGCCATAGACAGGAACATTAATATTTTTTAGTACATACGGAAGGGCTCCTATATGGTCTTCGTGCCCATGAGTTAGAACTATTCCTTTAATTTTTTCACTGTTTTTTTCCAGATAAGTAATATCAGGTATGACCAGATCAATACCGAGCATCTCGTCCTCAGGGAATGCAATACCGCAGTCTACAACAATAATATCCTCACCATATTCAAAAACGGTAATATTCTTGCCTATCTCCTGCAGACCTCCCAGAGGTATAATTTTCAGTTTCTTTTTTCTTCTTGCCACTATAAAACCTCCATGTACTGTTATAAAAATCAAGTAATGCAATGCTTAAATAAACACTAATCCTTTCAAAGCCTGTAAACAACCTATACCATTATAGCATAACGCTGTTTTCTTCTGCAAATAAATATTCTTATTGACATATTTGTACTTTATGGAATATAATTAAAGGGAAGAATCTTGATTTGTTTTAGATTCTCTTTTTTTCCGGATAAACATAAAAAACAGTGGAGTAAAGCCTCAACTGTTTTTTAATGCAAAAAAGCCCTTCTACAAATTATAAAGGGATGGTGGCTGCGGAACTAGGATTCGAACCCAGACAAGATGATCCAGAGTCATCTGTGCTACCATTACACAATTCCGCAACAGCTTTGCAACATATTATAACATTGATATTTTATTTTTGCAAGAGCCATTTTAAGGTGCTTTATCGTTCTAAAGTATTTTACAATTCTATGTATTCTTCAAAATCCAGATTATTCCTTTTGCAGAATTTTATCACCGAGCCTATCATCTTTGTCCCTCCACCAATACCGGTATTAATGTACCTGTACAAATGTGACGGGTCAATACCAAGATCTCTGGCAAACTTATGATAATTACCATTACAATAATTGTTCATTAATTCTATGAGCTTGTCTCTTCTGGCTTTCATAGCACCCTCCCTCTTAGTAAGGGGAAACTTAATTATTCTTGGATTTATCAGTACAAAATTTATTATGAACAAATCCACCCACAATAATACTATTTAAGTTTCCAGCTTATATAAATATTATTTCACAGAATTAATCCAATTTCAATATATAGCTGTAATTTAATGACATTTGACAATAAAGACATCAGTTTAAACTGCAATTGCTGCAATAAGAAGTTCCAATCCCAAACGGTCTGAAATCCTGCCGGTTTTTATATCAAAATCAGTTTGAAGGCACATTTCCACCAGCTTTTTCAGGCGCTTTGATGAAAAACCCCCTGCTTGTTTCATAACCTTTTCAGCTACAAAAGGATGTACTCCCAGTGTATTGACAATATCATATTTGCTCATCCGGTTACTCTTTAGCTCTTTGGCCCGTATTAAAAGCTTGAATTGACGTGCGACCAGAAAAAGTATTTTGGGAACAGGCTCTCTTAAGGTAATCATTTCGTCCAGCATTGTAAATGCCTTTGAAATATCCTTTTCAAACACAGAATCCAAAAGATCAAACACCCTGGTTTTAAGTGATTTTGTACATGCACTCCTTATGTCCCCAGTACTGATGGAATTTTTTTCTCCTATATATAATAGTACTTTCTCCAATTCCTTCAAAATATTATTCATTCCCGGCTCACAATATTCTATAAGCAAATGGGAAGCATTGCCGTCAATTGTCTTTCCATAATTTTTTACAGCTTTATCTATCCACTTCATAAGATTATTGTTCTTTTGATATGGAAATTCGACAATAAGGCCGGTTTTCTTAATTTGCTTTACAGCCTTTAAACGCTTGTCAATACTCCCTTCAATAAATACAACACAGCAATAACCAGTCAAATTCTCCAACACATCAATTAATTCATCCCTTACGGGACCCTTGCCCCCCTTGAAGTACCCCGTCTCTTTTAAAACAACCATTCTTTTATCGGAAAATACAGGCATGGTATCACATAAGTCTGAAATTTTTGAAGTTTGTATGCTGCCTTCGCACATGGCAAAATTAAATATCTCCGTACCTTCAGGTATAAGAATTTTCTTCATTTCCTCCAGGTAATATTCTATAAGATACCTTTCAGGACCATGGAAAAGGTAGCTTTTTTTTATATCCTTGCTCTTTAATTGTTTTCTTAATACATCCATACCCATAGCGAATTACCAAATCCTCAAACGATACTCTCTATATATTATTACATATACAATGTACTATATCAACAGTAATGATTTTTCTATTCAACAGCCTGTCTTTTTACTTTTATTTTCCCCCCGTTAGTCAAAACAGTAACCGCACCATCCGTATCAGTTCTGAATACCTGTGTACCTTTGCTATATAACCGTTTCAAAACATCATCGGAAGGATGCCCGTAAGAGTTTGAGCCCACACTTATTACTGCGATAGAAGGATTTATATATTCGAGTATATCTCCCTTGAGTGAAGTATCGGAGCCATGATGGGGCACCTTGAGTATATCGGATGATAGTTGTATACCATAAACATCCATTATGTCCTTTTCTGCAATGTTCTCCATATCGCCGGTAAACAGTGTTTCAAAATCCTTATATACCATTCTAATTACAAGTGAGTTGTTATTGCCTTTTACACTTGAATTTTTCCCGGGATTAAACACACTCATTTCTATATCATTATCCAGGTATATAATGTCCCCTGCTTCGAGCTCAATCACATCTGTGCCTTTAACCTGTGCTTTTTTACCCAGCTTCTTTAAAGCACTGTCTTCAGATTTAGGCATAATGAGGAATTTTACATCAATATTATCAAGCAAGTAATCAAATCCGCCTATATGGTCCGAATGGCCATGTGATGCAATTATCATATCAAAATTAACCGATCCGTTATGCATCAGGCATGGAACAACTACTCTTTCCCCATTATCGTACTTTTTGCCGCCTCTGCCTCCGTCAATAAGCAGGGTATTGCCGCCAGGAGTTTTGATAAAAACTGAATCACCATTTCCTACATCAAGAAATGTAATTTCAAGATGCCCGGGGATAAATGACTTAATTAACAGTATCCCGATAATCACTCCAGCCAGTGTTGTATAATGATATAGCCTGAGCCTGAAATTATATTTTGGCTTAATCCTGAGAAAAAATAAAACCGATAAATAATAAAAACCAATGGCAGCAGCTGACGGCGTAACAACCCTGATAGTTGAAAAAGCCAGGCTTGACGATACCTTTGCCACAAGCAGGATGAAACTTAGAAAAGAGGAGTTAATAAACCCTAAAAAAGTAGAAGCCGACAGGCTTATTTGACCGGCAGCCGCAATAAGTATACCTAATATTGTAACAACAGCCGTAATTGGTACTACTAAAATATTCGTTATCAAGGAAATAATTGATACTACGTTAAAGTGGTATACCGTAATTGGTATTACTCCTATCTGGGCTGCAATTGTTACGGCGGCGGTATTGGTTATTGCTTTTGGAATCCCAGGTATGTGGAGCTTTTTGCTTATGATGCCATAAAAGGCTACAATGGACAGGGTAGCTGAAAATGAAAGCTGAAAACCTATATTATTAATTAAAAGGGGATTATACACAAGCAGGAAAAAAGCTGCGGCCGCAATGCTGGTATAAATATCAGGCTCAACTTTAATAAGCTTTCCAAAAATGATAATAAGCGCCATTATAACCGCCCTGGCAACAGATGCTTCAAATCCTGTTATAAACATAAATCCGGTAACTGCAAATGCGGTAATTACATACCCTGTATTTCTTCCAATCCTCAGCTTTTTAAAGACAAACAGCAAAGGAAAAGTAATGAACGCCACATTAGCTCCCGAAACTGCCATTATATGGGTTAATCCGGCTTTGCTGAATGCTTCTTCCATGGTATCCGTCATATCATCCCTTGCACCAATCAGCATTCCGCTGAGAAGTGCTGCCTGCTGGTTTGGAAGGCTTTTTTTTAAAGTATTGACGACTCTTTGCCTTATCTTAAGCCCCGTACCTTTTATTAAGTTACCACTGCTGCCTCCCAATTCAACAACCCTGCTGCTGTCCGCATATGTAACGGCTGATATACCCTTTTGCAAAAGATATGCACGATAATCAAACCCTCCGGGATTTCTCCTTGAATCAGGTTTTTCCAATATACATTCAATAGCCAGCCTTTTACCAAAATCATATTTTGCATTTAAACCGGAAAATATGGTTACTGCCTTTACCGATATATTCTTTTCATCTATTCTCTGAATTTTGAATACATAGCTTACGGATTTTTCCCCAAATTTTGCCGCTGAATCTATATATCCTGTTACAATTTTAGTTTCACCATAATACGGAACAAGCCTGCTTTCAAGATTTGTCTTATATAATATTGCATAAACCCCGCCAAAGGCAAACATTAAAACAAGTACAATAACAAGCTTTACCTTAAATTTTATGTACCTGTATAAAAAAAGTGTTATAACTAACATTAACAGAAAAGCTGCAAACAAAAATAAATATGATTTTGTATTTAACCCCCACAAAATACCGGTTATAAAACTTATAACAACAGCCATAAAAGGTCTTTTCATACTTTTATCCTATTTTTTTCTTTTTTGATTATTATATAACCTATGTATTAAATTGTCAATTTATTATGAAATAAATGGATAATTAATGCCAGCCAACCGCTTTTTTTAATTCACACCCTTTCTGGCTTCCTCCAGCATCATGTCCTTGACCTTCATGAGCCTTGTGAGATTGCCTCTTTCATTTTCATCAAGCTTCATTGTGATGTATTTTATTGTTTCGGTAAGTCTGGGTATAAGTACATGCTCCAGTGCATTAACACGCCTTCTTGTTTTTTCTATTTCCTCCGCAAGAAGCTGGGCCGACTTTTCCATCCGTGCCAGGTCCAAAAGATACGGCAGTACATCGTATAAAGCCGAAACAGCGCTGTCAAGCTCACCGGAAGTATTGGAAAAACCATAGGAATATATATCCTTTATGTCATTGTCTCCGGTATCAAACTCAAACACAGGAACATCTACACTCATTACATTTTCAGTGCTTACCCTGAGGGCAACGCTCATTTTTGGAAGCATTAAAGCTTCTTCAAGGGCCTCATGAGACATAACTGCCCTTGCGACAAGGAAATTTTCATGAACCTGCATTATAAGCTCTTCAACTTTTTCACGCAGTTCCTTGTTTTTTCTCACAAGCTCAAGAAATTTTTTCATGAGCTCATCCCGCTTGTCTTTCAAAAGCTTGTGCCCTCTCCTGGCAACCTTAAGTCTTTTCTTAAGTCGTGTAAGTTCCATCCTTGTAGGGTTCACACGCATTACAGCCATCTGCAAAAACCTCCGTTAGTTAAATATCAATAGGGCAAGGCTCATCTACTCCCCTAAGTATTTTTCAAGATAATCGTCTCTGATACGCTTAAGCTCACTCCTGGGTAGAATCTTCAAAAGCTCCCACCCTGTTTGAAGAGTCTGTTCAATTGTCCTGTTCTCTGTAAAACCCTGTGAAACATACTTGTTTTCAAACTCATCTGCAAATTTTGCATATAACTTGTCAGTGTCAGTCAAAGCTGCTTCACCAAGTATGACAGCAAGCTCCTTTGCTTCCTTGCCCCTTGCATATGCAGAGAACAACTGGTTCATTGTATCGGCGTGGTCTTCTCTTGTTTTCCCTTTTCCTATACCCTTGTCCTTAAGACGCGAAAGGGAAGGCAAAACGTCTATTGGGGGCATTACAGCTTTTCTGTAAAGCTCTCTGCTCAAAATAATCTGCCCTTCCGTTATATATCCGGTAAGGTCGGGAATCGGATGGGTCTTGTCATCCTCAGGCATGCTCAATATGGGAATAAGCGTAATGCTTCCATCCCTGTCCCTTTTCCTGCCTGCTCTTTCATAAAGGGTGGCAAGGTCAGTATACATATAGCCGGGATATCCTCTTCTGCCGGGCACTTCCTTCCTTGCTGCCGATACCTCTCTCAATGCCTCTGCATAGTTGGTTATATCAGTTAGAATGACAAGCACGTGCATATCCTTCTCAAATGCCAGATACTCGGCTGCAGTAAGCGCCATACGCGGGGTTGCTATCCTTTCAATAGCAGGGTCGTTTGCAAGGTTTACAAACAATACCGCCCTGTCAATAGCTCCGGTTTTCTTAAAATCACTTATAAAAAAATCTGCCTCTTCAAATGTGATACCCATGGCTGCAAATACAACGGCAAATTTACTGTCGGTACCCAGGACCTTTGCCTGCCTGGCAATCTGCGCCGCAAGCTGTGCATGGGGCAAGCCCGAACCGGAAAATATGGGAAGCTTCTGTCCTCTTACCAGCGTATTAAGCCCGTCTATTGCCGAAACTCCTGTCTGTATGAATTCGGAAGGATAATCCCTTGCAGCCGGATTCATCGGTACCCCGTTGATGTCCAGCCTCATATCGGGAATAATTTCAGGACCTTCATCAATTGGGTGTCCAAGACCATCAAAAACTCTTCCAAGCATATCTATTGAAACAGGAAGCTCAATTCCCCTTCCAAAAAATCTGACCTTGCTGTCGGTTATATTGATACCGGCAGAGTTTTCAAAAAGCTGTACCATAGCATCACTTTCATTTATTTCAAGTACCCTGCATCTTCTTATTTCACCACTGGCAAGTTCTATTTCTCCCAACTCACCATACTTGACACCTTCAACTTTTTTAACCAGCATCAAAGGCCCTGCAACCTCTGCAATAGTTTTATACTCTTTTAGCATATTGCTTTAAACCTCCTTTGAAACCAGCTTATCAAACTGGGAATCCAATTCTTTTTCCACTTCGGCAAACCTTAAGTCCACTTCTTTTTCATCTATATATTTAAGCCTGCCTATTCTTTCCCTTGCCTCGATCTCAAATATGCTTTCCACACCGGCTCCCTGTTCAAGTGCTTTTTTACCTTTATAGTAAAATTCCATGATAAGTTTAAGCATCCTGTACTGCTTCATTAAGGATGTATATGTGTCGGTTTCATGGAATGCATTCTGGTGGAGATAATCTTCCTTAATGGTCTTCGCAGCTTCAAGTATAAGCCTGTCGCTTGCCGAAAGTGCATCCACTCCCACAAGCCTTACAATTTCTTCAAGCTCAGACTCATCCTGCAAAAGCGCCATGGCATCACCTCTAAGCCTGTTCCAATCTCTTGCAACATTATCGCTTATCCATTTATCAAGCCTGTCTAGGTACAATGAGTAGCTTTGAAGCCAGTTTATTGCAGGAAAATGCCTTCTGTAAGCCAGGCTGGAATCCAGCCCCCAAAAAACCTTCACAATCCTGAGGGTTGCCTGGGTAACAGGCTCAGACAGGTCCCCGCCAGGCGGTGAAACTGCTCCTATAGCTGTCAATGAGCCCTCTCTTCCCTCTCTTCCAAGGCTTACAACCCTGCCTGCTCTTTCATAGAACTGGGCAAGTCTTGAACCAAGATATGCAGGATAGCCTTCTTCCCCGGGCATTTCTTCCAAACGTCCCGACATTTCACGAAGGGCCTCGGCCCATCTTGATGTTGAATCTGCCATCAGTGCAACGCTGTATCCCATATCCCTGAAATATTCTGCAATCGTAATACCGGTATATATTGAAGCTTCCCTGGCTGCAACAGGCATATCGGAAGTATTTGCTATAAGTACTGTTCTTTTCATCAGGGATTCTCCTGTTTTAGGGTCCGTTAGTTCCGGAAATTCCATAAGAACATCTGTCATTTCATTTCCACGTTCACCACAGCCTATATAAACGACAATCTCTGCGTCCGCCCATTTAGCAAGCTGATGCTGTACAACGGTTTTACCGCTTCCAAATGGTCCGGGAACAGCCGCTACTCCACCCTTTGCAAGGGGGAATAACGTATCTATTACTCTCTGCCCAGTAACCAAAGGGGCTTCCGGGGGCAGCTTTTCCTTATAAGGCCTGCCTTTACGCACAGGCCATTTTTGAAGCATGTTTATATCCAACGTTTCCCCGTCATCCTTTTTAACCTTGGCAACAGTTTCTTCTATGTTAAATTCACCTTCGTATATTTCTTCTACAACACCCGATACTCCATAAGGTATCATTATTTTGTGCTCTATGATTACAGTCTCCTTAACCGTACCGATTATATCTCCGGCAACAACCTGCTGGCCCTTCCGGACTACAGGCACAAATTCCCATTTCTTGGTTCTGTCAAGAGAATTGACATCAATGCCTCTTGTTATGTTACTGCCTACCATTTCCCTTATTTTTTCAAGAGGACGCTGGATACCGTCAAATATCTGCTCCATTAATCCAGGACCCAATTCAACACTGAGCGGTGCTCCTGTAGTAACTACAGGTTCACCGGGACCAAGTCCTGCAGTCTCCTCATAAACCTGTATTGACGCCCTGTCACCGTGCATTTCTATTATTTCACCTATCAGTCTGCTTTCACTTACCCTTACAACGTCAAACATATCGGCATGATCCATGCCTTCTGCTATGACAAGGGGTCCGGAAACCTTGACTATAGTTCCCTGCTTCACTTCACATCACATCCTCGGTATAAATTTATATGCCAAACGAATTAAAAGGCTTCAAGTATGTTCGCACCTACAGCCCTCTCAACTGCGTCTTTAAGCACCTGCATACCTATACCCTTGCTTCCGCTGTTACCTGGAATGGGTATAATGGCAGGCAAACTGCTGTCCTTGTATTTTTCTATTACCTCTTTAAGATTTTGCGCAAGCTGCTCCGTAATATATATTACCGCAAAATCATCTTTTGCAAGCCTGTCTATTGTTTTTTCTGCTTCTTCCATTTGTTCTACAGGAAATACAGACAGGCCCACCGCCTTAAAGCCCAGTACACTGTCCCTTTCACCCATTATCCCGATTTTAAACATAAGTCGTTCTCAACCTTTCTCTGATTATATCGGCCGAAATGCTGTTACGTTTGCCAACCATAATAATCCGTACGTTTTTTATTTCATTTTCAACGGCAATCAAGTATGCTATAAGCGGTTCAACCCCATCGCTTATATACTTTGCCTTCATAGCCAGCCCTTGAATGTATTCATCGCTCAGCTTCTCCAATTTTGCCAGGCTGCCTCTTTCAATAAAGCTGTTTATACCTTCTTCACATACTTTCCCATAAGCACCATAAAGCATCTTCCCGGAAAAACCCTCAAGTGAGTTATCAAGGCTTTCCAGGAAAAACTCCTTTGGTATTGTCCCGCCTGAAAGTATGGCCTTATCAAGAAAATCAAGGGTTCTGCCCATTGCTTTAATCCTCAAAAAGGTTTTTATGTTGAGAAGGTCGATGCTCACCCTGGCAATTTCACTGATAAAGCTGTTTTTTACCTGGACTGCCATGATGACCATTTCCTTATAAAGAGCCCTGTCCAAAATCAGGTCTATGTTCTGGGGGTCCTTTGTCCTGTTATAAGTATCAATACATTCACTTACGGCATCTTTCATTACATCAGAAAGCAAGTCAAGCTTTCTATCCCTCAAAATTGCCTCCAGCTTACCTGTAGGAATTATGCCGTATCCATTTAAAATTCCTTCCGGACTTATACCCTGGAATTCACTCTTTAAAATAACCTTCAGGTTATGATAGTCGTTTTTTAATAAAAAAACATCCAAAAATCCCGCCTCAGGTATAAGCTTTTTTAATAACCCATATGTCTTTTCCATCTCGTCCCGGAGCAGCAATTCAAAGTTCCGGGCATCATTAATAACATCCTCACTGCCATAGTCAGCTTCTATCAGAACCTTTAACGCTTCGTCAGGACCGGAGGATTCTATCATTCTTTCCAGCTTGTTCCTGTCCAAAAGTTTTCTTTCAATACAGCGTATACGCCCCACTGCATGTGCGTATAGAGTATTATCAGGCAAAGTAGTTTGCCTCCTCTCAAGCAAATAGTATTTTTACAACCTCTTCCTCAAGCTTGCTATGCATCATCTTAAAGGCAGTTTCAAAGCTGTTGTTAAGCTCAACCTTTCCTCTCCTTAGAACAAACCCGCCTTTAAATATGCCACATTGGTCAGACACAGTCAATCCGGCCTTAATTCCTTTTTCAGCAAGCTTAAGGTTTACCGTATCGGCCAGGGAAAGTCCATAGCGTTCCAGATCCCTTTTACTCAATATTATCTGTTCATCTCCATTGGAAATTGAAGCCGCAATCATATCTACGAGAATATTTTTATATTCTTCAACAGGCAGGTTCAGCATTTTATCCATTGCATCCCTGAAAGCCTTGTCTATAACTTCCTGTTTTGCCGCCAGCTTCTTTTTTCTTGACTCCAGCTCAGCCATTGCGATAAGCCTTTCCTTTAAATCATTGGATTTAAGCTTTGCTTTTTCCAATGCAGCTTCTTTTGTTTTCAAAGCATCACTTTCGGCAGAAGAAATAATATCATCAGCCTGTTTTTTTGCATCTATAATACTTTTTTCTGCCTGATCCTTTGCATCTTGCAGAATCCTGTCCTGCAATTTGTCAATTCCGGACATCTATATCTGCTCCTTTTCTATAAATAAGTGTAAAACTTCTTTTAATTGCAATACTATGAACTGTCAATTATTTTACCCTACCGCTTGAATCATAAGTATGGAAACAAGTATAGCAAAAATTGCAAACACTTCAACCATTAGAGTTAATATGATACCTTTGACCATTTCTTCAGGACGTTTTGCAACTATGCCTATGCTGGCTGCTGAAACCTTTCCCTGTGCAATACCTGAAAACAGCCCTACAAAGGCAATAGGCAGCCCTGCCGCAAACAAGTATAATCCGCTCTCAACGGGTAATCCGCCTATTTTGCCGATTATCATAAATGCAGTTACAAATCCGTATATACCCTGTGTACTTGGAAGTGCTTCCAAAATCATTACAGGCACGAATTTGGACGGGTCTTCGGTTACAACTCCTGACGCAGCGCCACCTGCAATACCCACTCCCTTTGAAGAACCTATTCCTGCCAGAAGAAAAGCAGTAGCTGCCCCCAGATATGCCCAAAAATCTCCATTACCCATCAATACTTCAAACAACTTTTCCATAAAGAATTTCACTCCTCTGATTGTATAAGATTTATATATTTTGTGTTTATTTTCAACGGGTTAAAGGGTTTCCCTCCACCCTGGTAGAACTTTCCAAAAAATTCAATATACTGCAGCCTGCTTGAATGGACATATGCTCCAAGAGCATTAATCAGGAAATTAAAGGTGTGCCCCGCAAGAAATACAACTGCAAACACTACCAACCCAAAAATATTGTCCGTGCCGGCCAAAGCACCCATTTGATTCACAATTGTAGCTATTACCGATGTAGCCAGTCCAAGAGCTAAAAGCCTTGAATATGAAAGTACGTCACTCATGAAGCCAACAAGGTCATAAAGACTTGTTATTCCTGAAAGGATTTTCATAATTATATTCTTCTGCGCTCTTCCCTGAGACAATATAAGAAGCACCCCACCGGCCAAAAGCATATACTTTCCTGCCTCAACAAAGGAATCCAGATTACCTGAAACGTTTGGTACAAAAGGAAGTACTATAAAGACGGCACCGGTAAAGAAAATATACCAAAATACCGAATCAAACAAAACATCAAGATACTTTTTCTTTTTTACCAGATTGAAAGCCTTAACTGAAATGCCCACATAAATGTGAAATACGCCAAAAGCAAGAGACCACATAAGAAGTCTTTCAGGATAATTAATAGGATTAAACCAAAAAGGTTCAAGCGAGAATTTACCATTGCTCAGCACTTTAACAACGTCACCAAACCATCCTCCAAATAGAGCACCCCAGAAAATTGTGGCAAGGCCACAGAAAAACATAAGCCTTATGAATTTGGCCGTACCCTTATTAATATTGAATTTCCAAAGTATAAGTCCGGCTCCTAAAGCCATAATCAAACCATATCCGGCATCACTTAGCATCAAACCGAAAAACAGTATGAAAAACGGTGCCATGACCGCATTGGGATCAACCTCCTTTGGACTTGGAAGACTGTACATTTCAGTTATCGTCTCAACAGATTCGGTAAAAGCATTATTCCTGAGAAGTACCGGAAAATCTTCTCCGTCGTCCGGACGGATAATTTCAGTATAACAATCCCATGAACTTGATAAAGCTTTGGCGACATTGCTTCCGATTTCGCGGGGAACCCATCCCCGGAGCATAAAAGTACTGGATGTTAAAATAAGATTTTTTGATGCTTCAAGCCTTTCTTTCCTCATTATAAGGTAATCATAAAGCACTTCAATATCATCAATTTTCCCTGCAAATACTGCCAGTTTATCACTAAGCTTGTCAAGTTCATCTTCAAGCTTTAGGACTTCATTTTTAAGCTCGGAACTAATTTTTCTTGCCTGTCCGGTCATTCCCTTAAATGACGCTGATGTAAAACCGAACCTTTTCAGGAGCGCTGTTACATTATTAGTATCATTTTTATGAAACACCGCGTATAAATAATGCTGGTCCCTGTCCTGGCTGACTATTTTAATATAGCTTTCTTCATTGGAAGCATAAAGCTGCCTTTTCAATTCTTCCGGGTCGGATATTGCAGGAATTACACCCTTTAGTATGCTTATATACCTGGTTGATCCGGCATCTACCGGCAAATCCATTGATTCCCATGGATTAAGAGTATCAATTGTATTCAGCAAGCTGTTCTTCCTGGATTTTATTGATGTAATCCTGTCCTCCAGTGAAAGTATTATTTCCACAGCTTCTTCAGTGCTTTCCCTGCCATTGGCATATTTTTCTAAATCCCTGTTCAGAAATTCTCTCCTGGCAGAAAACAGCGGCTTTTTTCTTCTATCATATTTACTTAAATATGATAGTGCATTGCCTGTTTTCTCCAGAACATTTTCAATGTCAGACAGGTTTTCCTTATTGGAAGTCTCCTCTACCTCTTCATTGATTTCAACAACTCCGAGCTTTTGAAGCTCATGGAGTATTAAATCCCTATCCTGTTTAAGGGCAATAAGAGTAATCTTATCCATTTCAACTATTGCCATAAGCGCTCACAATCCTTTTCACAATAATATCAACAGCCCTTTCCATATTCACCTGTGCTTGTTTTTTTATCTCCTCGCATTCAGAATCTACTTTTTCATTCATACCAGAAATAATCTTTTTTGCCTCTTCTTCAGCTTTATCAAGTGCTTTAATGGTTTCCTGCCTTGACTGCTCCTTTGCATGCTGTAAAATTTCCAATCTTTTTTGCTCAGCACAATTAATCAGCTCTCTTACCTGCTGATGTGATTTTTTTAAAATTTCATCAGCTTCACATTCAGTCTGTTTAATTGAGTCCAATAAATTAACTGCCACCTAAACACCACCTTATACTTTTATTTCATTTTTAGTTTATGTAAAAATTACTTTCATAAAAGCATAATTTTTCATAACTATAACATTGACGACAATTTAACAATCTTTCATAAATATATTACAGTACTTGTGAAAAAAAATCAACGGAAATGTGGCAAAAACTTACTTAATATATTTGTTTTTTTTGAGCAAATTAATGATAAACGGCAGAAAGGTAATTAAAAATGCATTTTCACAGATTTGACATTAAGTCTGAATATTCAGGCATACACCTTCACCAGATATCAAATTATGTTAAATATCCCCTTGGAGTAGATTTTTTTCATGTACATATGTATTTGGGCATATCTTCATATCTTGACCATGCCCACTATTACTCAGGCATTACAAGCGGACCCATTAAGACCGAAAACGGACATATTCATATGATAGACAGCACATTACAGGTAAATAGAGGTCATAAGCATTCATTCCGCGGTTATACCGACGAAGAAGTATCATATAACGGAAAAGGGATATTCCTTAACCCCTCTCAACTATCAACTGTTTTTTATTATCCGGTTTAATCCGTATTTATCTGGGTATATATTTTGTATGAGTTAAAAAGAACACTTTAAAGGAGACAATATATGGGTAAAATTCAAAGTATATTAAAATTTGCGATGAGGATGGAAAAGGATGCTCAAAATTTTTATGAACATTATATGAATAAAACCAAATCAGAAGATACAAGAAAAACATTTTTTGAGCTGGCCCAAATTGAAAAGAAGCACTACGATATATTAAAAGAAAAATATGAGAAAATATCAACCTCCGAGCCCCCTATAGTTATTTCCTGGGTTGTAGACGACCTTTCAAGGGAGAAAAACCCGTCAATCCTGGCTGATAATTCAGATATGATGGAAAATGGGCAGCAGGAATCCGATCTTTCTATTTTAAGAATGGCTTATCTAATTGAAAGTGACTTTGCCCATTTTTATGAAAAAGCCGTAAACCTGGTAGACGATCCTGAAATAAAAGGTTTTCTAAGCACCATGTCAAAGTGGGAAACGACTCATAAGGAACTGTTTGAAGGAAAATACAGGAAGCTCCTTGAGAACCATTGGAGCGACCTTTCAAGGATAATTTTTTAATTGTGAATTTTTTTTGAAATTAGCTTGCATTTTTGGAGAAAAATTAGTATCATAATAACACAAGTGAATATAACAGGTATAAATAATACGCAATTTGTGTTGCAGCTTCATTCATACAGAAATGTACTAAATGTTGTATATTTTATTTATTCCTAAAAACAATGGTGTTTTAATTCCGTAATGAACCAGGGGCGTTTCATTTTTCATAATGATGCGCCCTTTTTATTTATGGAAAAAATTATTTAATCACCTTAAATATTCAAGATTTGTATTTTACTATTATTTTTGAAAGGGGTACTAATAAATATGAGTAATCTTAGTGAATTGTTCGGTTCAAATGTTTTTAATGATTTTGTAATGCGGGAAAGGCTGCCAAAGGCAACATATAAGGCTATCAAGAAAACCATAGATGAAGGTGTTCCACTTGGCCAGGACGTAGCTGAAGTAGTAGCAAGCGCTATGAAAGACTGGGCTATTGAAAAGGGAGCTACTCACTTTACACATTGGTTTCAGCCAATGACAGGTGTAACCGCAGAAAAACATGATTCCTTCATTTCTCCCACTGCCGATGGAAAAATCATACTGGAGTTTTCCGGTAAGGAATTGATAAAAGGTGAACCTGACGCATCATCCTTTCCTTCGGGCGGATTAAGGGCAACATTTGAAGCAAGAGGTTATACTGCATGGGATTGCACTTCTCCCGCATTTGTCAAGGAAAATACCCTGTTCATCCCTACAGCATTCTGTTCATATACAGGAGAAGCTCTTGATAAAAAGACTCCTCTCCTGCGCTCAATGGAAGCTTTATCAAAGCAGGCAATGAGGGTATTAAAGTCATTTGGAAATAACACATCGAAAAGAGTAATAACAACTGTTGGCCCTGAACAGGAATACTTTCTGATTGATAAGGAAATGTACAAGCAGCGTAAGGATTTGGTTTTCACAGGCAGAACGCTTTTTGGTGCACCTGCCCCTAAAGGACAGGAGCTTGAAGACCACTATTTCGGGACATTGAAAGAAAAAATATCCGCATTCATGCATGAGCTTGACATGGAACTGTGGAAGCTTGGCGTGTCTGCCAAAACAAAACATAATGAAGTTGCTCCTTCCCAGCACGAGCTGGCACCCATATTCTCCACAACCAATATAGCAACGGACCATAACCAGCTTGTAATGGAAACCATGAGAAAAGTTGCAAACAGGCATGATCTTGTATGCCTGCTGCATGAAAAGCCCTTTGCAGGGGTTAATGGCTCAGGCAAGCACAACAACTGGTCAATGACCACCGATGACGGAATGAATCTTCTTGACCCTGGAAAGACACCTCATGAAAATGTTCAATTCCTTGTAATGTTGTGTGCCGTTATAGGCGCGGTAGATGATTATGCTGAATTATTAAGACTGTCGGCAGCAAATCCTGGCAATGACCATCGTCTAGGTGCCAACGAAGCTCCTCCGGCTATTATTTCGGTATTCCTGGGAGAGCAGCTTACAGATATCCTTAACCAGCTAAAAAATGGCTGTGCAAAATCATGCATACAAGGCGGAGAGCTTAAGATTGGCGTTAATACCCTGCCGGCACTTCCAAAAGACTCCACGGACAGAAACAGGACGTCGCCTTTTGCTTTCACCGGAAACAAATTTGAATTCAGGATGGTTCCCTCATCTGCAACTATTTCAAAATCAAACTATACTCTTAATACCATAGTTGCAGAATCCCTTTGTAATATTGCAGACAGGCTGGAAAATGCATCTGATTTTGATTCGGAAGTTGAAGCACTCCTTAAAGAAATGGTTGTCAAGCATGAAAAAATTATATTCAATGGGAATAATTACGCTGAAGAATGGATTGAAGAAGCAGCCAAAAGAAATCTCCCGAACATCACCAGTACAGTTGATGCCGCTAAAGAAATCATAACGGAAAAAAGTATTTCCTTGTTCAAAAAGCACAGCGTTTTATCAAAAGCAGAACTGGAATCCAGATATGAAATTATGCTGGAGCAATATGTTAAGACTATAAATATCGAGGGCCTCACTGCACTTGAGATGGCAAAAAGGCAGATTCTGCCTGCCGGCATTGCATTTGTTCAAGCAGTGGCAGACTCGGTAAACTCAGTAAAAGCAACAGGTATTGACATAGATATTTCTGCCCAGACCGAGCTTCTTGTTGAACTTGTAGGTGCTCTAAACGGTTTGAAGAAGGAGATAAAAGAACTGGAGGCAGTTATTTTCAAAGCTTCCGAAATGGAAGATGATATTTATAAGCAGGCTTGCTGTTACAGGGATGGAGTATTCACCAGGATGAATGATCTGAGAGCTTATGCAGATAAGCTTGAAATACTTGTTGACAAAGATTACTGGCCCATACCAACATATGGCGATATGCTTTTCAATGATTAAAAAATCATTAACCATAAAAAAGTGAACGGAAAATCTATCCGTTCACTTTTTTTAGCGGTTACTTCATAAATCTGAAAACTCAATTGATACCTGTTTTTGTATTACTTCACGGCTTATGTATTGTTTTTCCTCCTCTATAACTCTTTGAATGTTTTTCTTATTTGGAAAAAATACTTTGAAAGAACTTCCTTTTCCTTTATCACTTGTAACTAAAATGTTTCCATCCAGAATCCTTACAAGCTGTTTAACCAATGACAGTCCTATTCCTGTGCCGCCCTCCCTTCTTGTCAATCCACTGTCTACCTGCTTGTATCTATCAAAAATTTTGGAAATTTCATTTGCAGGTATACCCGTTCCTTCATCTCTAACTTCTATGCATATGCTTTCCTTTAATTTATAAATATTAACATAAATGTATTTTCCTTCAGGAGTAAATTTAATTGCATTAGATAAAAGATTGAGAATAATTCTTTCAAATTTTTCCTGGTCCATAGCTATGTCTATTGAATCTATCAATGTATTGAACCTTATTTCAATGCCCTTCTCCTTTGCATAAAGATGTACGGATTCCACAAGGGCTTTTGTATAGCTTACAATATCGAGATTTTTTTTATAAACATTCATATAGCCCGATTCTGCCTTTGAAATATCAAGAAGACTGTTGACAAGTCTGAGCTGTTTGTTGGTATTGTGCTTTATTCTTTCAATGTAAACCCTTGCTTTTGCCGTCAAATCGTTTTTACACAGTTTTTCCATTGTTTGAATGGCAGACACGATAATGCTTATGGGAGTTTTTAATTCATGGGTAATAAAATAAATAAAATCAGCATTTTTATCTTCCCTTATCCTGGTAAACAAAAACTTCAGTGAGTCATCCTGTTTTTCCACTTTGTAGATATAAAGGCCGCTGTTAATAAGCAGATTTATGCAATCATTGGCAGGTTTTCCTATAAAATTATCAAAATCAGCCATACCGGCAAGCTCCTTACTCACCTCAAATACAATACCCTCTTTTGAAGTAATATATATACCTTGGCTTTTTTTAAACATGTATCCATCAACCGTCTCCAATTTTACCTCCATAACACATATGTAAAAGAATTCATTTTATAACCTGTTGATAAATCAACAAAATGTTGAAAATTTTCCCCAACCTATTATACTATACTTTAAAACAAAATGGAAGTATTTTCTAAAGCAATTTGCATTTGAACTGAGCATTCATAACTAGTACCTTGAGTCATCTAAAAGTATTGTTTTTGCAACGGTCTGATTTTCGCAATACTTCGTTGTCGTCAATCGGAATCCGGCACTTACTTATTAAGTCTTTACTCTATCTTACAGATGCAAGCGAGT
>JANQLN010000030.1 GCA_028280575.1 Clostridia bacterium | reverse complement strand
CTGAACTACGGATGGTGAATATGCCGGGTAGCCTTTTTCAAGGTTCTAGACACTTACATTTTCTTAATGATTGGACTGATAAATGTTTCATTATACGCTTAAATTTAACCTATTTTAAAAAATGGGGAATCTCAAAACTCTTTGTTTGATTTGAGTTTTCTAGAAGACATTTACATTGCAAATTCCACCTGATTTATGTTAACATATGTTAGGCATGGTAAAGGGGTGAAGGTATTGTATACCAAGTTAAATAAAAATATAGAAAAAATATTTTCAGAATTCAATAAGTTGAATAAAATTACTAAAAAAGTCCTGCATTTTGGTATTGTAATTTTTCTTGCTATCTTTGCCCTGGGAACCGTACTCTATGTAATTAACAAGTCAGTATGGGGATTTGACCTGTATTACGATTTTGTAGCCACAACAATAATAAAAAACAGCTTTATAGTTTTTGCAGAAGTTACCGTCGGCTGCCTGTTATTGGATTACGTATTTAAAAAATAAAGGCACAGACCACTATTGTAAAGACTTTAATTCTTGCATCAAGGCCCTTGAAATACACAAGGGCCTTAAATGCTTAAAATTATGGCATTACATATAGTTCTATGCCTTTTTGACTTTTATCCTTTTCTTTCTCTGGGAATTTTTCCACATCATCCAGAGAGGGCTGGCAACAAAAATAGAAGAATATCCGCCGCTTGCAAGACCTACTATCAAAGGAAGACTGAAGTCTTTAAGCATTTGTATGTTGTTTACCGATGCAAACACGTATACGGTTATTATGCAAAACAGCACTGTAATAACTGTGTTAATAGACCTTGAAAGGCTTTGAAGTATGCTCCTGTTAACAAGCTCTTCAATCTGGGCTTTTCCTAAAAGCCTGCTGTTTTCTCTTATCCTGTCATATATAATTATCGTATCATTGAGGGAATAACCTATAATGGTTAATATAGCCGCAACAAACGCTTCATTGATGGGTATTCTAAAAATTGTATAAACCGAAAACATAACTACCGCATCATGTACAAGAGCAAGAAGGGCCATCAATGCGGCCGACAGGCCCGACATTACCGAAAATCTCCACCATACATAAACGACTATGAGCGCAGAAGCCAGTAAGAAAGCCGTAAAAGCCTTCCTCATCATTTCCTGGCCTATTACAGGCTCCACACTTTCTACCTGCATTTGGGCATTGTCGGTAATGTTGTAGGTATCTCTGATGAAGGCAACAACATTGTTGATTTCTTCATCTGTCAACGCATTATCCTTGGAAACCTTAAGCATTAAAAGATTTATCTTGTCTGCTTCCGAATCCGGATTATACGTTTGAAGCTTCTGGGCAAGTATTGTCTTGTTAAGAATTGAACCCAGTTTAGCCTCTATATCGGATGTTTCAAAGTTTTCATCATTCATTTGTATTTGCAGCACGGTTCCGCCCTGGAATTGTATGTCCAGCTCCAGCCCGTTAATGAAAAGACCTATAAAACCCGCCAGGATAACCGCAATAGAAGCTGCAAAAAACCAATATCTTTTTGCCATTAAATTTATCATTATAATTCCTCCCTATGCTCCATACAGCCAGTGATGCTTGGCTATATCCGCGCTTGAAACCGATTTGAGCATTATCCTGGAAGCAGTTACAGCCGTCAGGAAGCTCAGTGCGACTCCAAGACCGAGTGTAATTGCAAATCCTTTAATTGGACCAGATCCAAGCCAGTAAAGCACCATAGCGGTAATCAAGGTTGTAATATTAGCGTCCAAAATGGCCGAAAAGGCCCTTTTAAATCCTACATCTATAGCAGCGCGAAGGGTTTTCCCGCTTCTCAGCTCTTCTTTTATCCTTTCAAATATTATAATGTTCGCATCAACACCCATACCAATTGAAAGAATAATACCTGCTATTCCGGGAAGTGTCAGTGATATCCTTGTAACTGTTATTACAAATATCTGCATCATAACAAGCCCGAACAAGGCTATATTGGCAAGCATTCCGGGAAGCCTGTAGTAAAAAAGCATATAGAGAAACACAATGATAAATGAAACTATCCCGGCGTTAAGAGCCACCTTCAACGCACCTTCCCCAAGTATGGGACTTATCGACCTGAGGTCCTTGGCTTCCAGCTTGAACGGCAGTGAGCCTGCTCTTATAGTATCCGCCAATTCCTTAGCTTCTTCCATTGACTCTTTCATGCTTCTTCTGCCCCCCAGGGTTATTACCGGGTCCACTCCTACAATTTTGCTATCGACTATTGGCGCGGAAATGAATTCCCCGTCCATAAATATTGCTATAGGTTTTTTTATCAGCCTGCCTGTTGCTTCGGCAAATTTATCCGCTGCTTCCCTTGTTAACTCAAGCCTGACAAGCATTCCGCCGGATTGTGTATTTTGCTGGGGCGTAGCATTTTTAACATCATCACCCTGAAGTATTATCTTGCCGGTAGGCTTGTAATTGCCTTCGTCATCTATTAATTCCTCATCTACTTCCTGGAAAGTAAGCAGCGCTGTTTTACCCAATTCGTCCAATGTGTTTTGCGGATTGAAATCAGTTTCACCAGGCTTCCACGGGATTTCTACAACAATCCTTTTGTTTTCCGGTTCGGTAAATACGTTTCTATCAAAGATACCCTTTGCATTGAGCCTTCTCTCAATTACCAGCTTGGCAGAATCAAGACGTTCATTGGTAATATCGGAAAGAGACGGTACGTCAGGATAAAGCCTTGCATAAACGCCGCCCTTTATATCAATTCCATATCGTATTTCATTGGGAACCCCCAGGGTTGGTGACCCGAACATTGCCAGATAAGTTACAATCCCAATAATCAGCAACACCAGGAAAAATCTTAATCCGTTACTGCTTTTCATTCGTTTATCCTCCTCCATTTCTTACATGACGATATTATATAATTATTGCAATACATCGTCAATAGCATATCTAAAATTTGACTTTGCCCATTATTTATATTGAACCTGGAAACAGTGGATTTATGCCTATTGTAAATCATGTTAACATTTGGAATAAATTTTAGAAGATACTAAAAAATACACCTGTCATTTAATTTTATCCCTATACTCATCCTTAAGGGTTACATATTCTGTTGCATTGTCCTTGATACTCTTTATTTCTTCAGGGGTCAAGCTTCTTTTAAATTTAGCCGGGCTTCCCATCACAAGGCTTCCGTCAGGTATTTTTGTGCCGGGGGTAACTACCGAACCTGCAGCTATAATGCAGTTCTTACCTATATCCGCGCCGTCTAAAACTACGGCACCCATTCCTATTAAGGAATTATCCCCTATACGGCAGCTGTGAAGTATGGCCCCGTGTCCCACGGAAATATTATTTCCAAGCTTTGTTTCCATATCATCTTTACAGTGGATTACGCAGCAATCCTGGATATTTGTATTTTCTCCTATGGCAATCCTGTCAACGTCACCGCGAATAACCGCATTGTGCCAGACACTTGAGTTTCTTCCTATGGAAACATTTCCTATAATAGAACTTCCTGCTGCCAAGTAGCATGTTGAATCAATTACAGGCTCCATTCCTTTATATTTCTCAACCATTTATTCACACCTCTTTTTCAAAAGCTTTTATCCAGATAGCACACTCTATTCTCTTTTTTTCAAGCTCGCATCCCAATTCATATGGCTTATTGAGACTGTTATTGAATGCTTGCGAATTTGCAGCGCATCCCCCGCCGCAGTAAAACTTCGCCCAGCAGTCCGTACATTTGTCCTTGGTATAAATATTAGAATTTTTAAAGCTGTTTACCATTTCAGGGCTTTCAATACCATACTCAACATTGCCAAGCTTGAATCCGTCCTGTCCCACAAATTGATGGCAGGGGTATATATCTCCTTCAGGAGTAACGGCTATATATTCATAGCCTGCCCCGCAGCCCTTCAGCCTTTTTGTAACACAGGGCCCCTGCTCAAGATCAATCATAAAGTGGAAAAAAGTAAACGGATTACCTGAGCTGCGCCTCTTTACATATTCAAGGGCAAGCCTTTCATACTCAGATTTTAAAAGCGGCAGCATGGTTTTGTCCAGGGAATGCTCTTTATGATAAGCTGCAACAACAGGTTCAACGGATATGTTTCTGATGCCCATATCCGCCATATGCAATACATCGGTGCAAAAATCAGTATTAAATGCCGTATAGGTACCTCTTACATAATAGTCCATATGCTTTCTTTTATCCGCCATCTTTTTAATGCTGCCAATGATGCGATTATAGGTTCCCTGACCGTTATGAAGCTTTCTCATCCTGTCATTTGTCCCAATTCTGCCGTCAAGGCTTAATACTACATTGTCAAAATGCCGGTTTATATAATTCATTTTTTCCTCGTCCAAAAGCAGTGCATTAGTGGTCATGGTAAGGCGGAAATTCTTGCTACTGTGTTTTTCAACCCTGTTTGTGTATTCCACTGTTTTTTTGACAACATCAAAATTCATCAAGGGTTCTCCCCCAAAAAAATCTATTTCTATATTCTTTTTTCCTTTAGAGCTTTCAACCAAAAAGTCAACAGCTTTTTTTGCTGTTTCAAGGTCCATAACCTTTCTGCCGGTGCCAAAATCTCCCGAAGACGCAAAGCAGTATCCGCATCTCATATTGCAGTCATGGGATACATGCAGGCACATAGCTTTTACGGCGCCATCTGTTTTTAGGAAACCCGGATTGGTTTTATACAGGTCTTCAGAAAAGAGCAGCCCTTCCTTTTCAAGCGCTTTTATTTCACTCAATGCTTCCCTGATTTCCCCCAAATCATACCTATCCTCAAGCTTTTTTACTATCGTATCCTCAATATTGACATCATTAAACTTAAGCTTTTCGTATTCTTTTATTGCATCATAGGAAACATCGTCGAACAAATGTACGGCACCACTATTTACATCCAAGACAATTTTTGTGCCGTACAAACAATAGCAGTGTATCATTAATACATCCCCTTAAATAGCCTGTCCTCCATAAAGCAGTAAAAAGGAGCTTGTGCTGTTTTCCCTATACAAACTCCCTGTATTTCTTAAAGCATCCATATATTTAATAATTGCTACTTCAAAGTTATTTGCTGTTTTCACATTTTTGGTTGCCGACAGTGCACGAAGTCTTGCAAGCCGACTGGCAGGATGTCCGGCATTCGCCGCAGCCCGTACCCTGGAAATTTTTCAACACAGCCTTGCTCAGTGTCTTAATATGCTTCATTGATTTTTCCTCCTGATAATTATTTCCCAAAGGTTCATGCAATAATAAGGTTACTATACCCATAACATTATAACACAAAAAGGATAAAAATCAATATCTCTTTCTCCCGCTGAAATTAATACCCATAATGCCGCCCAGTGCTCCGCAAAGTATCCCCATTGCAAACATAGTCATTACATACCTTGTAATTTCAAATGTTCCCAGGATAACACTTCCGGCCACGTATAAAACAAACATATACAAAAAACCCACAATGGCACCGTTCATCCAGCCTTTGCTTTTTAGCCCGGCAGTTGTAGCATATCCTGCAAATAACAGGCTGATTATGGTAGTCACTATAACCGCCGGTGAAATAAGGCTTTCAGGATAGCTTGTACTGCTTAAAACAATTGCAAACACTGCAAAAAGCGGTAATGTTATAATGTAGGAAATTCCAACGGATTTAAAAATCAAAGTCAGATTAATGCTTTCCTTGACATTTTGAACTGATTGTTTAGACATAATAAAATGCACCCCCAATTGATTAACCTAAAATAATATATATTGTTCCTTTAGTATTAATCTATTGTGGCGCGCCTTATATTAGAACTTCAAATTACCGGAGCAAATTGCTTATGCCGTATGAAACAACTTTAATTCTTGCATTATGGTATTTGAAATACACAAAGGTTTTAGTGGATTTCAAATTACCATAATGCTTAGAATTACGACGTTACATACAGGTTTTTTTAACGGAGCATACCAAATCCAGCATGCTCCTTCCTTGAAACCGATTAAGGCGCAATTTGCTTTGGTTGGTATGCTAAGCCTTAATAAGCTCTTTAACTTCTTTAACAGCCCACTTTTTGAAATTCAATTTGGTTTTTTCTACACCTGTTTCGACAGTTATTTCATCGTCCTTAATATTAACAACTTTTCCTGTAATACCGCCTATTGTAATTACCTCGTCCCCAACCGCCATAGCATCAATCATTTGTCTTGTCTTTTTTTCCCTTCTTTTTTGCGGGCGGATAATCAATAGATACATTACTCCGAGGAAAAAAACCAATGTTAGTAATGTTGTCAACATACCAGCACCTGCTGTTGCATCTTCCGGCATTCACAACGCCTCCTTAAAATTAATTATTTTTATATCCAAAGCTATCAAAGAACTTTTGCCTGAAAGTGGCAAGTTCATCATCTATTATAGCCTGTCTTATCTTTTTCATCAAGTCCAAAAGAAAATAAAGATTATGCCACGTCGTAAGTCTGAGCCCTAAAAGCTCATTTGCCTTGAGCAAATGCCTTATATAAGCTTTTGTAAAATTTTTACACGCATAGCACCCGCATTCGGGATCCATGCTTTCATAGCTCCTTGCACTTTTTGCGTCCCTTACAATTACACGCCCCCCGGATGTAAGTACAGTGCCGTTTCTGCCTATCCTTGTGGGAAATACGCAGTCAAACATATCTATGCCTCTTATGGAACCTTCAATAAGATAGTCCGGACTTCCAACGCCCATAAGGTATCTTGGCTTGTTTCCAGGCATAAGAGGAACCGTGCTTTCCAAGACGGAGTACATTTTTTCCGCCGGCTCACCCACACTGAGTCCTCCAAGTGCATATCCCGGAAAATCAATTTCCATAAGCTCTTTAGCACTTTGTTTTCTTAAATCATTGAATACTCCTCCCTGTATAATTCCAAAAAGAGCCTGTTCCTTTGGCCTGCCATGTGCTTTTTTACATCTTTTTGCCCACCTTGATGTTCTTTCAAGGGACCGTTTTGCATAATCATATTCACAGGGATACGGTATGCACTCGTCAAAAGCCATTATTATGTCGGCCCCCAGGTCATTTTGTATTTCAATTGCTTTTTCAGGTGTTATGAAATGGCTTGAACCGTCTATATGTGATTTGAAGGCCACTCCTTCTTCCTTAATATCCCGCAGGTTGCCGAGGCTGAAAACCTGGAATCCTCCGCTGTCGGTTAATATAGGGCCGCTCCAGCTCATGAAGCCGTGAAGTCCTCCCCCATTCCTGATAATATCTTCACCGGGACGCATATATAAATGGTAAGTGTTACTCAGTATTATCTGTGCACCTATTTCCCTAAGCTCATCCGGAGACATACCCTTCACCGAAGCCTGTGTACCTACGGGCATAAATGCAGGCGTATCAAAAAAACCATGGGGGGTGTACACTCTTCCCAGTCTGGCTCCGGTCTGTTTGCATGTCTTTATTAATTCATATCTCAATCTGATCCTCTTTCCTATCTAGTACCTTGAGTCATCTAAAAGTATTGTTTTGCAACGGTCTGATTTTCGCAATACTTCGTTGTCGTCAATCGGAATCCGGCACTTACTTATTAAGTCTTTACTCTATCTTACAGATGCAAGCGAGT
>JANQLN010000103.1 GCA_028280575.1 Clostridia bacterium | reverse complement strand
GAGGAACAGGCTGAGCCTGTTGAATTGAAGCTGCTGGTACAGATGCCGGCAGAATTTGTACCGGAAGATAATCCGATTGTAGAAGCCTTGGAAAAGGGAACAAACACAAAGCTTGAATTTGAAATAGCTCCGCAAAACAGCTTTCAGGAGCGCATAAACATCGTACTTGCGTCAGGAAGCTATCCGGATATAATGCAATTTGCAAGGGGTATAAACGAAACATCTTACATCAATGCTTTTGAAAGCGGAGTGATTTTGCCTATTACCGAGCATGTAAATAACAGCCAAAATCTCAAAAAATACCTTGACCCAACGTCTTTAAAGGCTTTGGAGCTCAATGGAAATGGTGATATTTATGCAGTGCCGCGCAATACCCTGATAAGGGCCGACGGGCTTATTGTGAGAAAAGACTGGCTGGATAAAGTAGGCTACACGCTGCCGGAAGACGGAAATGTAACATTGGATGAATTTAAGGAGATTCTTAGAAGATTTACAAAAGAAGACCCTGACGGCAACGGCAAGGATGATACCTATGGAATTTCCGGGAGATCGTCCGGAGGAAACCTTTCAATCGGCTCATTGACAAATGTATTATACGGAGCTTTTGATGTTATGGGATGGCAAAGGCATGAGGGCGAATATGATTATATGGTTGCAAACTATTGCAGGGAGCGTGATAATTATAAGAAACTTCTTGAATATGTTGCCGGGCTTTGGCAGGAAGGGCTTATTGATCCAAACTGGCCTATTACAAAAGGCTCAGGTACCAGGGACAGATTTTATTCCGGCAATGCGGGAATGGTTTCGTGTTTCGGCGGGTGGGTTTATACATTTGATAAAAAGCTGAAAAGTAATTTTCCTGATGCAGAGACTACTTACATCTACGGCATCAAGGACAGTGAAGGTAAGGTCAAATCATATTCAATATATGGAGCCAATATATATGGCGTATTGGCAGTTACTACAACAGCTAAAGGGAAGGAAAAAGCTGCGGTGGGATTTTTTGACTACCTGCTTTCCGACGAGGGCTGGAATATTCTAAAATATGGAGTGGAAGGAATTCATTATAACAGGGAAAATGGTAATGTTGCAGTAACCGAAGAGTTTAACAATTATAACAAGTACCGTTCACATATTACCTTATTAAGACGCTACAATGACCCTGAGTATTTTGTTCCGGCAAATGCACCGCAGGAATACAGGATACGAATGAACAGATACCTTGCAAGAACTTCCGAAAACTGTGTTCCCACACTGGATATGGGTTATGTTACGGAGGCGCAAAAAGATATGGCTTTTGTTGAATACCAAAGTACTATGAGTGAAACGGTATCCAAAATAATCCTGGGAGATTTGCCTTCCAGCGCATGGGACGATGCTTTGGATAAATGGTATGATGCAAATGGTAAAGAAGTAATAGAAGAAATGAATGCATACCTTAAAGGCATCTGGGAATAAACAGTGTTTTTAAGCAAGAAAAAAGGACAAATAGCTGTTTTAGCCATTTGTCCTTTTCTTATTGCCATTTAAACATCATGTATTTTTATTACAATTCTCCCATCCATACCAAATCCTATTGTCCTGCGCAGTAAGTTTTTCCACCTCCTTAAGTCCCTTTGAACCGGATTCATATATAAAAGGCAGGATACAGTTCCTGCGGTTAAACTCAATAATACTGTCAACCAGTTCCCAGCTTGATTCTACCTCTTCCCATCCTGTAAATAATGAGCTGTTTCCTTTAGCCGCATCTTCAAGGAGCCTCTCATAGCTTTCCGGAGAATTCTTCTCATATGTACAGTTATGGCAATAATCCATATTTACCGGAAGTATGCTGTTCTCACTCCCCGCCTTCCTGCCGTTGAACCTGTAAATTACTCCTTCCTTTGGCTGTATGGAAATAATTATTGCATTATTTTCAAGTTCATTGCAATTACCTTTGAATAAACTGGCGGAAGCTTCTTTGAAATTTACTATAACACATGTTGTTTTTTGAGAAAGCCTTTTGCCTGTCAGAATATAAAAAGGTACTCCTTCCCATCTTTCATTTTCTATTTCAAGCTTCAATGCGGCAAGGGTTTCCGTCCTTGAATTGCTTGGCACTCCCTGTTCTTCCTTATAGCCTTTTACATACTTTGCCCCTGTATATCCCGGCCCATATTGTCCGAGTACTATGATATTCGACTTATCTTCCTTAAATTTTTTAATAGATTTAAGAATTCTTGTTTTCTCTTTTCTAATGCCGGCACTATCCATGATTCCAGGTTTTTCCATGGTTATGAGGGCCAAAAGCTGCAGAATATGATTTTGAATCATGTCCCTGAGTGCACCCGAGCTGTCATAATATCCCGCCCTATTACCCACTCCGTCAACTTCTGCGGATATTATTTGAACATTATCAATATAAGTATTGCACCAGACAGGCTCAAACAAAATATTTGCAAACCTCAAAACCAGAATGTTCTGGATCATCTCCTTAGCCAGGTAATGGTCAATCCTGTAAATATCCTTCTCTTTAAAATACCTTCTTAATTTATTGTTAAGCCCTTTTGCTGTTTCTTTGTCCTTGCCAAAAGGCTTTTCAATAACCACCCTCTGCCATGTATTTTTATTGTCAATCATATTATTTCTTTTAAGGTTATCTGTAATACTTTCAAAAAAAGAAGCAGACGAGGCCATATAAAAAATCCTGTTGCCTTTTGTATTATGCATTTTATCAATTCTGCCGCAGGTAGAATTCAATTTCCTATAGCCTGTTTTATCATTAAAATCCAGCTTTGAATAATAAATTCGTTCCCGCAACTCAATCCATACGGTTTCATCCATATTTTCCACATGATTGCCAGCGGCAGCTTTCATGTCCTTAATATATTCTTCCCATGACTTATTTCTCCTTCCGGCGCATACAACTGCAAAATTATTAGATAATTTACCGGATTTTTGAAGGTTATACAAAGCAGGAAGAAGCTTTCTTTTCGTAAGGTCGCTGTATGCTCCGAATATCACAAGTATGCAGCCGTCCATAGCTTTAAGCATCCCCAATCTCAATATTCCGGAAAACATACCTCTTGCCGGAATAATATTATTTTCAATTAAGAATTACCCTTATTATAGCGATTTCTAACCTGTTTTTCATACTATATCATTCAGCTTATTTTAAAGTAGTTCCATACATCAGCTGCTAATACACTTTCACATTGTTTTCACATTTCCTTCATGGATTTTTATAATAAAGTCTCCATATTTTTTGGCTATTTTCCCCGTATGGGTAACCATTATAAGTGTCCTGTCATTTAATCGGGCATAACCAACCACATTTTCAATAACTGTTTGCTCTGTATTTTCATCAAGAGAGGAAGACGGTTCGTCCAGCAGCAATACTTCCGGCTCAAGAAGTAAAACCCTCCCCAGCGCAAGTCTTTGCTTTTCTCCCCCCGACAGCTTTTCAGCCGGAGCGTCAAGGCTTTTGCAAAGCTGTATTTTATCAAGCACTTCTGAAAGTTTTTTATCCCCGGCAGCATTTTTTTCCGAAAACTTCAACCCCATATTAAGATTGTCTTTAATTGTCCCGTTAAAAATGACAGGCTCCTGTGAAAGCATTACTACTTCCCGGCGGAGCTCCAAAGGATTAATTTCGTTAATATCAATACCTTTGTAATATATTTTACCGCTATCCGCACTGATAAGATTGTTTAAAAGCCTAAGAAATGTAGTTTTTCCACTTCCGCTTTTGCCAATGATACACGTTATTTTTCCTGCCGGTATAAGAAGCTGTGAAATATTGAGTATGCCCTTGTATTTCACATTTTTTATTGAAAACATATTTAACACCCCATATTAATACATTTATTATATCAAATCATCCCTTTACTTTCTATATTTTAATAATAAAGCAAATTATTTAATACGCAAAAAAAACAGGTGTCCTATGCGGCACCTGTCCTTTTATATTTTTAAATATTATAGCATCGGGGCATCTACTGTTCCATTTGTTTACCCAGAACTCCCGCAGCCGATTGTGCCAGCTTTGCTTCAACTTCACCCATTGATACCCCTGGGTCAGTTGATAAAATTATAACAGAGCCGATTGTGTCACCTTCTGATATTATGGGTGATATAACCTGTGAAGTATATTTTTTTTCTCCTCCGTCATCGGATAATATTTGTACAGGTTTATCATCAGGAGATTTTACAACCAAAGTTGTCTTCTCCTCCATAATCCTTTCCAGATCCTGGCTGAGTGTCTTTTCGGCAAACTCTTTTCTTGATGCTCCCGATACAGCGATAATTGCATCCCTGTCTGAAATACATGCAATATGTCCGCTGGTTTTATTGATTGAATCTGCAAACTGGTTGGCAAACTCGCTTAGCTCTCCAATAGGTGAATATTTTTTAAGTATGACTTCACCTTCCTTGTCGGTGAATATTTCCAGCGGGTCTCCCTCTCTTATTCTGAGAGTCCTTCTAATTTCCTTGGGTATGACTATCCTTCCCAAATCGTCTATCCTTCTGACAATTCCGGTAGCTTTCAATAATATTACCTCCTTGATTTGGTTATTTTGTTTACAGATTTATTATTAATTTATTGAACGACTTTTATACATTTAGGTTAATTGTGAAAAAAGTAACTATGAAAAAACCTTTTACCAGCAAAAAAAGACCCTTAAAAAGGCCTTTTGAAAACTAGTACCTTGCGTCATTTAAAATATTGGATTTGCGGCGAGGATGATTTTTGCAAGACGAGGCGGAGGATTGAGGAATACTGAAGTATTCCGATTGACGACAACGAAGGATTGCGAAAATCAGACCGTTGCAAAACAATACTTTTAGATGACTCAAGGTACTAGATATATCATTAATTAATTTTATCATATACACTGTTATTTATTACCAGATTATATTTTATATCCTGTTTCCACTCATTGATCATATTCTGGTAGCGCTGGTCTACATAGCTTGCCCTTAGCTTTTGCATGAAAACCTCATTAAGGTCCTCGTAGGTAACAGCTTTGCCCATATGCTTTACTACATGGTATCCAAGCTGGGTTTTAACAATCCCCATATCTCCCGCTTCATGGTCAAACACCCATTTGTTGAATTCTTCAAGTCCTTCTGCTAGGCTCTCCTCTTTTGTAAAAGAAAATTCAAATTTCTGGTCCTCACTATTATCTTTAGCCAGCTTTTCAAAATCCTCTCCCGATTCGGCCTTTCCCAAAACAGCTTTTGCTTTTTCCTCTGCTTTTATCAAATCTTGTTCGGAAGCATCTTCTCCCGTACGAATTAAAATATGCTGCAGTGCAGCATTGTCAAAGCTTTCCCTATTTGCGTCGTAATGGTCTCTAAGCTGCTGCTCTTCCGGTTCAATAAATGCTGTTTCCCTATCCTGGAATTTTCTTATCATTTCATATTCTTTATAAATGCTTTCCAATTCCTTGTAATTAACACCCGTAGACCTTTTAAAATATTCGTCCCTTTGTGTTCTTGATTGTATTTGGACAGGAGTCAGTGACTTTAAAGTATTTATTACATTTTCATTATCCTCACAGGTTAGCCTTAAACCTGCTTCCTTTGCTTTAATGTACTGCAATTTGAATTCCAGTGCGCTGTCAAGGGCTCTTTTTTTAGCAATATCTCTAATCTTTTCACCCTCTATTTTTGTTTCCCAGAACGCAGCCTCATCCATATCCTGGCTATTATACAGGAAGCTTAACATATAATCCTTTTCCTGTTTGAGAAAAAGCTTATAATCAGCCGTTTTTATCCGTTCTCCGCCCACCTTTGCCACATAGCTTTTACTGTAGGTAAAATAAATAATAAATCCACAAGCTATGGCAAAAACAACCAGAAAACCTATTAAGCCATAAAGAAAATATTTCTTTATTCCGGCTTTATCAGCCGCTTTCTTTTCAGCCAATATAATCTCTCCCCTGACTGCTATAATAAAACGAATTAAAATACTGCATTATATCGGCACTAAACCAATAGGGCGCACAGGCAGTGCTTTTATTATGTATTAAACCTCCAAAATAACAATTTGCATTCCTCTTATTTTTTTGTCCTCTTTATTATATTATAACCCATATGATTACTGCATTTCAAAGCTTTTAATATCCTGTAATAAAATTTTAATATTATTAAGCAGTCTGCCGTCAGGTTCTAAATCTGTTTTATACATTAAATAAGGTTTCTTTCCGGCATTGAAAAGTATTTTTCTTTTGTATTTTGAAATAACATTGCCCAGAGAATTAAAAACCCCGGGTAATATCTGGCTAAAGCTGAAAATAATTTTATCTTTCTTTTGAGAAATAGCCGATATGCCAAGCCCTGCCGCAATAGACTTTATGTATGCTATTTCTATTAAATTGTATACTGGATATGAAATTTCACCAAACCTGTCAATAAGCTCGTCCTTTATATCCCGGACATCATTTTCACTTTCAATTGCGGCTATTTTTTTATACATTTCTATTTTCACAGCCTCGGAATTAATATACTGTTTATCAATATAAGCGCTGACATTTATATCAATGCTTATTTCCTGCTGCTTCTCGGCTTTATGTTCACCCTTTAATTCCCGTACGGATTGATCCAGCAGCTTGCAGTACATATCATATCCCACGGTAGCTATATGTCCATGCTGCTGAGGTCCAAGCAGATTCCCCGCACCCCTTATTTCTAAATCACGCATGGCAACCTTAAAGCCTGAACCGAATTCCGTAAACTCTTTAATGGCCTTAAGCCTTTTTTCCGCTATCTCGGACAGGACTTTATCCTTGCGGTAAGTTATATATGCATGTGCCAGCCTGTTAGACCGCCCGACCCTGCCGCGCAATTGATATAATTGGGAAAGTCCCATCTTGTCCGCATCTTCAACAATTATAGTGTTTACATTAGGCATATCAAGGCCAGACTCAATTATTGTGGTGCAAACAAGCACATCAAATTCTCCGTCAACAAATCTCATCATAATACTTTCCAGGCGTCTTTCGTCCATTTGACCATGGGCAACGGCTACCCTTGCTTCAGGAACCAATTCACTAATAATGCCGGCCTTTAAGTCTATAGACCTTACGCGGTTAAATAAATAGAAAACCTGTCCTCCTCTTCCCAGCTCTTTCAATATGGCATCTTTCACAACCTGTTCGTCATATTCCATGACATATGTCTGGACAGGATACCTCTCTTCCGGCGGCTGCTCCAAAACACTTATATCCCTTATTCCTGTTAAAGACATATGGAGCGTACGCGGTATTGGAGTGGCCGTCAATGTAATTACATCCACAGTGGGGCTCATGTTTTTTATCTGTTCCTTGTGCCCTACGCCAAACCTCTGCTCTTCATCAACTATTAAAAGTCCGAGCTCTTTGAATTTAACATCATTTTGCAAAAGCCTGTGCGTTCCGATAAGAATATCAATATTGCCTGCCTTGAGGTTTTTTTGTATTTTTACCTGTTCGGACCTGGACCTGAACCTGCTTATAACATCAACAGTAACGGGAAAGTCCTGCATCCGTTCGGTGAAAGTCATATAATGCTGCTGGGCCAGTACTGTGGTAGGCACAAGATACGCTACCTGTTTTCCATCCATAACTGCTTTGAAAGCAGCTCTCATAGCAACTTCTGTTTTTCCATATCCAACATCACCACAGAGAAGCCGGTCAACGGGACGCCTGGTTTCCATATCCTTTTTTATTTCCCCGATTGCTCTTATCTGGTCCCCTGTCTCTTCAAAAACAAACATTTCCTCAAACTGCTTTTGCCATACCGTATCCTTTGAAAAGGCATAGCCCTCAAGGGATTCTCTTTGTGCATATAGCTTGATTAATTCAAATGCCAGCTCTTTTAGGGATTCTTTTACCTTGTTTTTTGTCTTTAGCCAGTCATTTCCTCCCAGCTTGTTAAGCCTGGGGGCTTTCCCCTCGGCTCCTATATATTTTTGTACCAGGTCCATCTGGCTTGTAGGTATATATAAAAGGTCGCCGTCTCTGTATCTTATTTTCAGGTAGTCCTTTTTTATACTGTCCACCGTCAACTGCTTCATTCCGGCATATCTTCCTATTCCATGGGTCTGGTGAACAACATAATCCCCTGTATTAAGCTCTGCAAACAAATCCATCCTGTTTTTTTTCTTTGGCCTGGGAACAGCTTTTTTGGGCTTCTTTACTTTACCGTATAATTCATTTTCACTTATTAAAACAAGGCCTGCCCCCACATACTCAAATCCGGAATTCAGGCTTTTGCTGCTTATGCCTATTTGCCCCTTTTCAAGTTCTGCTTCAGCATTATCAATTATTACCGCATCAATATCACTATTTGAAAGCTCTTCGTAAAACCTTTGCACTCTTGTGTCCGAGCCTGTAAAAACTAAAATCCTGTTTCCTTTTGCTTTCCACATTTTTATATCCTCCATAAGAATATTCATTTTCCCATGGTAGGAGCCAAGTGACCTGGAATCAATATTAAAGTGCAATTCATTGCCGTTTTTTTCAAGTGCCGGTGAGAGCATGTTAAGTTTAACCGTTCTTTTTCCTTCGGCCCCGGATTGTATTTTTTCAGGCATAAAATACGTATTTGAGCACTTGGGTAAAATCACACCTTTTTCAAGCAAGGATTGGCAGACTTCGGAGTGCTGGTTTAGAAAGCTTTTCATAGACTGCTCTATTCTGGAAGGTTCATCCCAAAAAACAATCTCATCTTTCAAATAATCAATTATTGACGCGGGTGAGCTAAGGATATATGGTATATATCTGTCCATACCCGGAAAATATTTTTCTTCCCTGAATCTTTCAATATCCCTGGCAATTCTTTCTTTAAGACTATTTCCAATATCCTTATCCTTTTTTCTCAAAAAGCTTATATGCTCTTCAAGCCCGGTCAAAATATCCTGTGCAATGTGTTCCCTGTCATTTGATTCAATTATCAATTCTTTGGCAGGAGGAATTTTAACGGATTTAATATTATCCATGGACCTCTGGGTATTCTTATCAAAAAGCCTTATAGAATCTACATCATCCCCAAATAATTCTATTCTTACGGGATTATCCGTATTGACAGAAAATATATCAATGATTCCACCCCTTATTGAAAACTGTCCTTTTCCTTCAACCTCCGCTACACGTTCATATCCCATATCGTAAAGCTTATTCTCAATTGTTTTAAAATCAAGGGACGAATCCATGTTAAATTCCATCCTATGCCTTAAAAAAACCTCTTTATCAGGCAGCTTGACAAAAAGGGCTTCGGCCGTAGTCACAACAATCCTGTAATCTTTTTCTATTATCTTTTCTATGGCAGAAATCCTTTTATGTAAACTGTCATTGCTGCGGGCTTCTATATCGAATAAAATTATTTCACGAGACGGCATAAAAACAGCTCCTTCTCCAAAAAGCTGCTTAAAATCTTCATATGCTTTTCTCGCCTGCAGTTCATTATGAGTTATATAAAGGGCGCCTGAATCCGTATGCCTTACAAGCGCATGGCAAAGATGAACCTTCTGGGAATCGGAAGGCCCTGTAATATTTACGGGTTTATTATTTTTCTCCAAAGACCTGATAATATCTTTATACTCTTTTATATCAAGCAAAGGATTGGTAAGATAGTTCATTGCTGCCATATCAATCTTTTACTGCCTTGTTATATTTGTTCATAGCCTTATCAATGCCCTCTTCAATAATGCATAAAGCCGCTTGTGCAGCTAGTTTTATTCCAGGTACGGCTGTCTTTAATTCCTCTTTTGTAAACCTGCCTAAAACATAATCTGCCAGGTCTATTTGCCCGGAAGGTCCTCCAATTCCCACTCTTATACGCGGGAAATCCTGTGATTTGAGATGGTAAATCACAGATTTCATGCCGTTATGCGTGCCTGCGCTGCCTTTAATTCTTATTCTAAGTGTTCCCAAGGATATATCAACTTCATCATATACAAGTATAACATGATCCAGGGAAGCTTTATACCATGATACTATTTCCCGGACACATTCTCCGCTATTATTCATAAATGTCTGAGGCTTTACCAGAACAATCCTGAAACCGTTATGGTGCCCTTCCCCGTATAAAGACTTGAATTTCAGCTTTCCTGTCTTTATTCCTGTTTTTTCACTTAATAAATCAATTACCTTAAAGCCAACATTGTGTCTTGTCGGTAAATACTTATCTCCAGGATTCCCCAGCCCAACAACTACGTAGGTATCTCCCGGGTTTTCAGTGCCAGTTTGTGCGTTTTTATTCTTTTTCAGATTAAACCATTTCAAATCTTTCACCAACTTTATAAGTGAGCATGTAGAAGGCAGCCTGCTTTTAATCATCCAGCTGGGTAAACAAAGTGCTTATTGAAATATCCCCGTATATTCTTTCAATAGCTTCGGCAAAAATACTGGCTACAGATATAATTGTAATTTTATCCATCATTTTATCATCTCTCAGCGGAACGGTATTTAAAGTTACAAGCTTTTTCATACTGGATTTTAAAATTTTTTCAATAGACGGACCTGATAACACCGCATGGGTACAGCAGGCATATACCTCTTTTGCCCCCATATCAAGCAAAGCCTCCGTCGCATTGCAAATCGTACCCGCCGTATCGATTAAATCATCCACCAGTATACACTTTTTATCTGTCACATCACCGATAATATTCATTATCTCGGATACATTTGCCTTTGGCCTTCTCTTATCTATAATTGCAATGGGAATATCAAGTCTTTCGGCAAATTTCCTGGCTCTTCCCACACTTCCTATGTCTGGAGAAACCGCAACCATATCCGATCTATCCTCAAATTTCTCCTTGAAATGCCTTGAAAGAATAGGTACTCCCATCAGGTGATCCAGAGGTATGTCAAAAAAACCTTGAAGCTGCGGAGCGTGGAGGTCCATTGTCAATACCCTGTCGGCTCCCGCAGTGGTTATAAGGTTTGCAACAAGCTTTGCCGAAATAGGGTCCCTTGCTTTTGCCTTTCTGTCCTGCCTTGCATATCCGAAATAAGGTATTACGGCAGTTATTCTGCCCGCGGAGGCCCTTTTTAAAGCGTCAATCATAATGAGCAGCTCCATAAGGTTTTCATTAACCGGAAAGCAGGTTGATTGAATAACAAAAACATCCGAGCCCCTGACTACTTCCCCAATGTTTACACATATTTCTCCGTCACTAAAAACTCCCACAGTAGCTTTCCCAACAGGCAGCCCGATTCTTTCGGCAATTTCTCCGGAAAGTCCGGGATGTGAATTGCCTGTAAATACTTTAATATTTTTCCCATGTAAATTCATGTCAGACTCCTTTCAAAAAAACATATGATTTAGTTAATTGCATTAAGTTCATTTATCTTTACTTTTTATGCCTTTTTCTATTACCCAGTTTTCCTTGACAACCTGCCTTTGCCTTGCAATTGCAAGAGCATTTTCAGGAACTTCTTCCGTAATTGTAGAACCTGCCGCAACATATGCGTCAGCTTTTACTTCCACAGGTGCGACAAGATTGACGTTGCAGCCTATAAAAGAATTATCTCCCACAACGGTTTTATTCTTAACCTTTCCATTGTAATTTACAAAAACCGCTCCACACCCTATATTTACATTTTCACCCACTTCTGCGTCGCCCACATAGCTTAAATGTGATATTTTCGTTTTATTTCCAATTTTTGATTTTTTTATTTCAACAAAATCCCCTATTTTTACATCACTGCCTACATCACTTTCCGGTCTTATATAAGCAAATGGTCCAACTTTTGTGTTATCGCCCACCGAGCTGTTCAAAACAACCGACTTGTTAATTTCCGCATTGCTGCCTATTTTAGATGATATAATCCTGCTGTCGGGGCCGATAATGCAGTCCTCACCAATAATTGTACTGCCTTCAAGAATAGTTCCCGGATAGATTACGGTGTCCATGCCAATTTCTACTCCGGCATCAATATATGTATTGGATGGGTTAAGCACTGTTACACCAGAGAGCATAGCTTTATGAATGATTCTTTTTCTTAATGTTTCATAAGCAGCCTGCAGCTTTACCCTGTCATCTACTGCCAAAACCTCGCCGGAGTTATCCAGTGCAAATGTACCGACTCTTTTACCCCTTTTAATCAAACCATTTATAGTACCGGTTAAATTATTGTACCCCTCATTGCAGCTTTCTTTTAAGACATTCCTGTTAATGCATATAATACTTGTGTTTATGCTTTGGTCATCAAATATGCCTTTTTGTTCAACTATTTCTGAAATAGTTCCTGAATCATCTTTCAATACTTTTTCATATCCTGCACCGGAAGATATGGTTAAAGCAGCTATTGTAGCCGCACAATTTTCCTTTTTGTGACAGCTAACGATTCTTTTAAGTGTTTCGGCTTTAATTAACGGAATATCTCCGTTGACTATCAGCAAAGTTCCGTCCCAGTTACCAAATAAATTTTCAATATCAGCATCTGCAATTGCTGAAGAAGGGCCTTTTTGCTCCATGCATACAAATTTATCTCCTAGATGTTCCATAAACTGCTTCGACTCATTTTCTAAAACCAGGGCTAATTTATTTATTCCGCTCTCCTTAACACTGTCAATAACCCATCCAATGACAGTTTTTCCGCATATTTTATGTAAAAATCGAGGCCTTTTAGATTTCATTTTGCTGCTTTTACCGGAAACAAATATTATAGCCCTTGTATTTTCCACAAAACACCAACCCCTTCTCCTCATAAAAGGTTTATAAATATTCTATCAACGTTTAATTATTCTCTCATTTTTTAAAGCATATATCAAGTATAATATATTTCTTAAGCAGATTATTACAATAAGATTACAATTTCCTTAATGAACAGTGAACCCGGATTAAATCCTCTTTTTTTCAAATACACTTTAACCTTTGAGCACAAAAAAAATGCCATTATAAAATGGCATTGGTATAACAGCATAAAAAACCCTTCCCAATAATAAAACGTTTTGCTTGCAGCTTATAATTCTTCCCCTTCATTACCGGTAACTGTATTATCCTCTGTGGTTTCATACTTTGCCAGTACAGCATCCTGAATCCGCTCTCTTGTTGTAGAGTTAATAGGATGTGCAATATCCTTGAACTCACCGCTGGGAGTTTTTCTACTTGGCATAGCTATAAACAGTCCGTTTTGACTTTCAATAACCTTTATATCATGAACAACAAAGTCATTATCAAAAGTCACAGATGCAACAGCTTTCATCTTCCCCTCCGTATCAATTCTTCTAAGACGTACATCAGTAATCTCCATGGATGCTACCACCTTCCGTAATATAGATTGTACTATTCTATATTCTATAAAAATCTTTTTTTTCCTTCTTTTTATAAAAAAATATTGTAAAAAAAAACCATGCCTTGTTATCAAACATGCCTTAAGATTCATATATTAGTAATTAGTACTACAGCAAAAAATTCTATATTGATTTTCAGCTAAGCTTTAAAGATATTTCTTATGGACAAAATATCTAAGTATTAAATTGCAATTTATATAAAAATGATGTATTATTTTGCTGTATTATGTTAATGATTTTAAATGAGGGCATTCCATAAAGAATGGAGCTGTTTAAATGACAGATGATATATTAAACAAAATAGAAACAGGCAAAATTCATTTTATCGGTATAGGCGGCATCAGCATGAGCGGCCTTGCTGAGATCCTATTATCCCAGGGATGTAAAATCAGTGGCTCCGATATAAAAGCTTCGTCAATTACTTCAAAGCTTCAGAAAAAGGGAATGGATATACATATCGGACACAGCCCTAAAAATGTTCAAGATCCGGATCTGGTGGTTTATACGGCTGCTGTAAAAGAAAACAATCCTGAATTAATGGAAGCACTGAGAAAAGGCATACATACAATTGACAGGGCTGTTTTGCTCGGTCAAATGATGAAATCATATAATAAAAGCATAGCCGTATCAGGCACCCATGGTAAAACTACTACTACATCCATGATATCATCAATTATGCTGGAAGCCGGGAAAAATCCAACCATCCATATTGGCGGTGAATTGGATTTAATTAACGGCTCGGCTAGAATCGGCAGTAATGAATATTTCATTACGGAAGCATGCGAGTATCACGACAGTTTTTTAAAATTCTTTCCTTTTGCAGCAGTTATCCTGAATATCGAATTTGACCACGCAGATTTCTTTAAGGACATTTTTCACATAAAGGATACTTTCAGAAAATTTGTTGATCTGGTTCCAAAAGAGGGTTTTGCCATAGTCAACGGCGATGATCCGAATGTAGTCTCCATAATGGACGGAACAATATGTAATACCATAACCTTCGGGGTAAAAAACAGCAATTGTGACTGGTTTGCGAAAAATATATCCTGGGATGAATGCGGATATGCCGTATATGATTTATATAAATCTTCAAAAAAGCTTGGCAAAATAAGGCTAAGCATTCCAGGTATACACAATATTTATAATTCACTTGCCGCCATATCAGCCTGTAGTACAATGGGCTGCGATTTAAGCCCGATAAAAAAGGGCCTGCTTAAGTTCAGGGGAACGAACAGGCGTCTTGAAACAAAGGGAGTATATAATAACATAAAGGTTATGGACGACTATGCACATCATCCCACAGAAGTAAAGGCAACTTTAAAGGCTGCAGCAGCAGCGGGCCATTCAAAAATATGGTGTGTTTTTCAGCCACATACATATACCAGGACAAAAGCATTTATCGACCAGTTTGCAAAGTCCTTTGAACATGCGGACAGGGTAATTGTTACGGACATATACGCAGCCAGGGAGAAAGACAACGGTGAAATACATGCTAAAGACCTGGTTGACAGGATCAATAATCTAAAAGCTGATAAAGCCCTTTATATGAATAAATTCAGTAATATAGCGGATTATTTAACGCTACAAGCCTCACCGGGCGACCTGGTGATTACAATGGGTGCAGGAGATATCCACAAGGTAGGCGAAATGCTCCTTGGCATTAATACAAAAGCAACAGGATGAGCAGCAGGCAGTGTGACAGTTTGTCGGTTTTAGGATTAGCCGCTGTCACACTGGGAATGTTAAATCTTATTCCTTATCCACCATGGCAAAGCTTATTTCTCCTTCAGCTGCCTTTTGTCCGTCAACTGTTGCTGATACCTTCACCTTTGCCAGTCCTCTTTTAAAAACCATGATTTCTGCTTCTAGCCTTAATACATCCCCCGGAACCACCTGTTTTCTTATTTTCATTGAACTGATTCCGGTAAAAAGGCCAAGCTTGTTTTTATTTTCATCAAGCATGGCTACAGCAATACCTGAAGTCTGGGCTAAAGCTTCAATCATGAGTACACCGGGCATTATTGGATTTCCCGGAAAGTGTCCCTGGAAAAAAGGCTCATTCGCAGTAACATTTTTTATTGCAATACATTTTTTACCAGGTTCAACTTCCAGTACCTTATCCACAAGTAAAAATGGATACCTGTGAGGTATCAGTTCTCTAATTTCAACATTTGAAAGCATCGAAGCTCCTCCTTACATTATGTTTTAATCAATAGTGTAAATACACATCAATTGCTTCCTATTAAATTTACCAGTAAAAGCATACAAATGTCAAATATTTTTGCTTGCGAGGCTAGTACTCTGTAAACTTTGAAATTGCGGGTTGGATTGTAGTAGATTTTTTTGTATTACAAGGCGGAGGATTGAGGAATACTGACGTATTCCGCTGTAACGGGCGCTAGCTTGTGTGTCGTTCCGGTAGGCTGTGCGGGTCCGTCATTGCTGTGTCGTTCCAGTAGGTACGACACTCCATTGACGACAACAACATGTTTTGAAATTTATTTCAAAATCATGCACCTTGATTTATGTGGAGCGATAGCGACTCATTCGGTAATACAAGAAAATATGCTACAAGACACCCGTAAATTCAAGGTTTACAGAGTACCATAAGCTCATTCCAGTTCCTATCAATTTCCTGTTGTATTTTTTCCATAGTATCTTCCGTTGTATACCGGTATCTTTTTTGCAGCTTCATATACTCGGACACCGGTGTTTTATTTTTAAATATTTTATTTACGGTATATTTTTCTCCATTTTCAATCTCATAAAGCGGGAAAATATTGGTCTTGACAGCCATTCTTGCAATTTTTACCGTATCCTCAGGCTTACTTATCCATCCCGAAGGGCAGGGTGAGAAAAACTTATGCCATACTGCCCTACCTCTCTCTTATTATTTATTATCAGAACAGCAAAAAAGCCTAACCTTTGTTGATTAGACTCTTTCAAAACTTTACGCTAAAGATTTTCTTATTTTGCTGAATTGCTTGTTGTAACCTTTAATGGCACAAAAATATCTAATTGATTATATCCCATAGCTTTCTTTACTTCTGATGGAGTTACAATATGAAACATTTTTATAAAAATATTTTGTGTTATAACTTGCAATATTAAATGTCCTTACATATTGTACATTTTTAAGCTTTTACTTTAAGTTTTGATTTACTTATTTTTTTTGATAAACTCATATTTACTATCAAAACAACGATTATACTCACAATACTAATAGTAAAAATAATTACTGTAATAATATCGCTTAACAATAAAGATACTACCCCCAAAATAAAGATTATTAATCCACCTGTGAATACTATCTTTCCAACTCTTCTGGCATAGCTGTTATCATATATTTGCTTTTTTTTATCTTCTTCAAAATTATTTATTAAGTTATATTTGCCTTTGAAGAAAATAAAATACCCAAAACCAAAAAAAGCAATTCCAACAAACATCAATGTTATTTTAAAAATAAACATACTCTACCTCCACAATATTGACAATTCATAATATACATTATTAAACAAGTACGTATATCTCTTATATGTTATATTATGGTAAGTTATTAGTCAAGTAAGAGTCTCTATAATAACTTGTCAAGGTACGAAATGTTCACATACATATTTATCTGTTACTAGTTTTTAATCCACTACACGTCTGCAAAACTATATTTTCCAGATGCGAAAAATCTATAAACGTCCTATCTTTATTTGGTATTGATTCAAGGTTCTATTTGGAGCAATATCCCTGTAACTTTTTGAAGTATTTCATACAGGTTTATTGTTATATTAGGTTATTTGTGTATATTCCTGTGTTGAAAGTGTTTTGAGCCTTACAAATAAATTATATAATGCCTGTACTGGTATCTTGTTTTTTATTCCTGCCCTTATACTTACTGAGTACTCACTTGTTTTTGTACTGTCTCCCAATTCTCCATCATATTGAAGAATTTAATGTTGCTTAAACACAAATATTTTTATTTTCATTTATTCCATATTGCACCATGTTGCTGCATCCATATTTATCAATTATTTGGAGCAGCGAATCATCCTATTCAAATAATAATCAAATACATTACTCTTTCTTCACCTTTTACACACTGCCCCCCGCGCTTCGCGCCAGTTCATCTACTTTTTAATTTATTAAAATCCTTATGCAAAACATACTATTACTTCTCTCAACCTGCAAATCTGGATATGTACAACTTTCTATAAGGGGTACGGATTAGAAGTTTGATAATACAGAAATAATCTATATTTATTATTTTTTAGTCTACACTTCTCCATAAGTAGAAACAAGAGAATTAATTCTATGCGAATTACTTCTCTTGTTTTATTAATAAAAATATAGTTACCATTATAAATTTAAAATTTATTTTTATTTATCATCATAAATATATCCATTTGTATTAATAGTGTCAGGATAATCTGATAATATATAGAATCTATATTCATCAGGATCTAGCCCTGTACAACTTCTTGTAGTTATTGAAGTATCATTTGGTGCTTTTGTAAAGTATTTACTAAATTGATAATCCCATCCATACCATTCCTTCTTATATATCTTAATCTTTACTTGAGCATTAGCTCCTCCACCCCAACGAATTGAACTTGTAATTCTGTTCTGAACATAAAAATCTTTATCATTAATTGACCAAGTGTCTATCGACCAAAGACCTGCATTAGTTAAACCAGTTGCTGCATATGTATCTAACAAACCAGTATAACCAAAAGCTTTAAAAGAAAAAATCATTAAAGCTACTGTCATTAATACGATTAATCTTCTTTTTTTAACCATTTTAAAACCTCCTTGAGTTATTATGGCAACTATATTTTTAAAAATTATACTCTTTCGACTTTTTTTCTAATAATTTCCTTTTTACTGCATTATATATATATAATGTATAAAATCCCCATATATACCCCAATGTATTAGTTATTACATCATTTATATCCATGATACCTTTCTTAAAATAAAACTGAGAGAATTCAATAATAAAAATAAACAATATAAATATAAAAAGCTTTATTAGCATACTTCTCTTAAATCTCCAAAACATATAGAGACCAAAAGGTAAATAACCAATAATATTTAAGGCAATTGAATATTCCGGAGCAGATTGTACCGCCTGTCCGGTTTAATGATACCGTTTAACTTATAATGTATTTATACATCTAGCGATGTAAATATATTATAAGGG
>JANQLN010000054.1 GCA_028280575.1 Clostridia bacterium | reverse complement strand
TCATGGAAAATATACGCAAAGGCAGGCAAAACGCTACGGATGAAGAGATTATGCAAGTTGCTAAAATGGCATCCGCTCATGATTTTATCATGGGATTGGAAAATGGCTATCAAACAATGGTGGGCAGCAGCGGAGGGAAACTTTCCGGCGGAGAAAGGCAGCGAATTTCCATTGCAAGGGCTATTCTTAAAGACGCGCCAATCCTTGTGCTTGATGAAGCCATGGCTTATTCCGATGCCGAAAACGAAGATCTGATTCAAGATGCCATAAACAGGCTGATGAAAGAAAAAACCGTGATTGTTATTGCCCATAGGCTAAGAAGCATAATGAATGCAGAAACCATTATTGTAATTAATAAAGGAAAAATTATAGAAAAGGGTTCACATGATTATTTAATGAGGCGTTCAGACCTCTATCAACAATTGTGGGCAGCCAATGAAAAATCTTACAATTGGGAATTGGAGGTGTAATATGCTCAATATATTATATAGAATTATTCGATTATCCGGAAAAAGAAAAAAGAAAATTATAATGGGAATGATTGCAAGTGTGTCAGAGGGAATAACTACAAGAATTCCTTTTGTATTGATTTTATTTGCACTTACTAAAATTATTGATAAGAGTTTAACCGTAAATGATATCTATCTTCTTTCAGGGTTATTGGCGGGTGATTTAATCTTAGGCTGTATATTTAACTACTTTGGAAGAATAAATCTGTCTGTAACTGCTTATGAAGCTTTCGGAGACGAACGATTAAAGCTGGGAAATCGGATAAAGCGTTTTGCTATGGGCTATTTTACAGACGGTAATATCGGCGATTTGACTGCGGTGGTGACCTCGGACATAAAATATATCGAAGAATTTGGCGCTGTAAAATTGGGTGATCTTGTATCCACTCTTTTTGGATCGGGGATTATCCTGATTATGCTTTTCTTTATCAATACGCCTGTTGCCATTGTGGTTTTGATTACCTATGTTCCATGTATTTTTCTCTTTATAAAAATTCAAAAAATTGCAAAAAACTGCTCAAAGGAGTCTCAGGAAACACAAAAAAATGTTGCGGGTGGGATTGTTGAATATGTAAAGGGAATGGAAGTGATCAAAGCGTTCGGCCTGACGGGAAACCGGCACAAGAAAATAATAAATCAATTTGAAGATTTTAAAAATGCGCAAATCAGGTATACTGATAAATTCACGGTTCCTCTTATGTATATCGAAATTATAACAGGAATAGCAATTGGCATAATCATATATTTGTCCGCGAACGCTGTCTTAACAGACTATGATTATTTAATCTATTTGCTTCTATTTACCATTATTGCCTTTGAAATTTTTAAGCCTATAAACTCGTTGTCTTCCGTGACTGCGGATATTCGTCTGATGGAAGCCGCACTTAATCGTTATGAAAAGGCGATGAGTACTGAAAAAATCCGTGATGAAGGAACTTTGTTAAAGATAGACAGCTTCGATATTAAATTTTATCGAGTTTCTTTTTCCTATGACAAAAAAGAGATTCTTCACAATATGAGCTTTATTGCGAAAGAAAAAAGCCTGACAGCTCTGGTAGGAAAGAGCGGGTGTGGAAAAACGACTATCACCAGTCTTATCGCGCGTTTTTGGGATGTGAATAAAGGTGAAATACGTATAGGCGGAAAAAATATTAAAGAAATATCTTTCCCATACCTAATGGAAAATATTAGCATGGTATTTCAAAATGTATATCTCTTTAATGACAGTATCTATAATAATATTGCTTTCGGAAATAAAAATGCTACGAAGGCAGAGGTGACTAAGGCGGCAAAGAAAGCCAGATGTTATGATTTTATTATGGAGTACGACGAGGGTTTTGACACCATAATTGGCGAAGGGGGCGCTTCTCTTTCGGGAGGAGAGAAACAACGGATTTCCATCGCAAGAGCCATCTTAAAGGATGCACCTATTGTCCTGCTGGATGAGGCAACTGCAAGCGTTGATCCTGACAATGAAAACCTTATCCAGGAAGCTATTAGTGAGCTTATTGCCCATAAAACCATTATTGTTATTGCCCATAAGCTTTCTACCATTAAAAATGCAGACAATATCCTTGTCATAGAGGACGGGCAAATAATCGACAGAGGAAAGCATATAGACTTGATGCAAAAAGATGGTCTCTACAAAACACTTTGGAACAAGAGGGAAAAAAGCAGAACTTGGAAAATAGAAAGAAGAGCCAAAGTTTAATTTTAGAGAAAGATGGAAGGCATGAGAAGGAGTTAAATATATTGAGCGCATATATCGGAAAAAGAATGCTGGGACTTGTTATAGTACTGATAGGGATTACATTTCTATCATTTATATTATCAAATATTTCAACGGTAGACCCGGCAGAAGCCTTTGTCAGGAGAAATACCCAGACGCCTACGGAGGAACAGATCCAGGAATTAAGAGAGAAAATGGGACTTGACCTGCCGGTCTGGCAGCAATATTTCAGATGGGTTTCAAATGCGGTGCAAGGGGACTTTGGGGAGTCACTGGTTACCGGAAATGCGGTGATTAAGGATATAGGAGAAAAGATTCCCGCCACGTTGACGCTTGTAGCCGTGTCCCTGCTTTTGATTGTGATTGTTGCAATATCCATAGGCGTGCTATGTGCTGTTTACAAGAACAGCCTGCTTGATCATCTGATAAGAGTGGTAACTATTCTGGGAATTTCTATACCTGCTTTTTGGCTTGGATTCATGCTTTTAATGTTATTTGCAGTGCGGTGGCGGTTGGTTCCTGTCTCCGAATACGGCGGCATAGAAAATATCATTTTACCCGCCGCTACGCTGGCGGTTGCTACAACAGCTTCAAGCATCAGGCTTTTGCGGGCCAATATGCTCGAAAACACGAATAAGGATTTTGTAGTATATGCAAAAGCCAGAGGTATTTCAAAAAGAAAAATAACCTGGAAGTATATCTTTAAAAATGCAACGCCCCCGCTGGTTACCCTGTTCGGACAAACGGCCGGGTACCTTCTTGCCGGTACTGCCGTTGTGGAAAGTGTATTTTCATGGCCAGGCATAGGAAGCTATGCAGTCCGGTCGATTACTGCCAGAGACTTGCCTGCGATAAATGTTTATGTATTGCTTACAGCTGTAGTTTTTGTCATATGCAATCTGCTGGCCGACATAACAAATGTTCTGTTAAATCCCCAGATGCTCAAAGAAAGCGGGGAATTATAATGCTGAGAAAAATAACGAAAAACAAACAAGCTGTAATAGGACTGGTGATGATAGCAATCACGGTGTTATCAGCCATACTTGCGCCCATAATTGCAGTAAACGACCCCATGAAGGTAGACTTAGCTATGAAGTTTCAGGAAGCATCAAGGGATTATCCTCTGGGAACCGATCAGCTGGGAAGATGTGTGTACTCAAGATTAATATATGGCGCTAGATATTCTCTTGGCATTGCAGTCCCTACCCTGCTGATCATTGCGGCGGCAAGTATCGTGTTTGCTGCAAGCGCAGCTTATGCGGGCGGGGCAGCTGACAGGATATTGGCTTTAATATGCGACCTGCTGATGGCTTTCCCGCCTCTGGCTGTGACGTTGGTATTGGTTGGCGCATTGGGCCAGGGAATATTGGTTTTGGCAGCAGCTATGATTTTCTCAATGTGGGT
>JANQLN010000052.1 GCA_028280575.1 Clostridia bacterium | reverse complement strand
TTTCAAGTAAGGAGCATACTAAATGTTGTATATGCTTATTATTCATACTACTAAATTTAGTATGCTCCATTAAGAAAATCATAACATAAGCAAATTGCTCATACTGGGGGATCGGCAAAATGCGTCTGCCAAAGTACATAAAAAGTGTGGATAATGAATTATGGTTTACCGAAGATGACCGGGATAACCTTAAAATCAGCTACAGGGTTAAGGAAATCGTATTTTCACAAATGTCCGATATTCAGCATGTAATGATTCTGGATTCCTATGATTTTGGGAAAATGCTTGTTTTGGACGGAGTGGTTCAAACCACTTCAATAGACGGATATATTTATAATGAAATGATAGCCCACATACCTCTTACCCTTCATCAAACCCCAAAAAGGGTTTTAATTATCGGAGGAGGAGATTGCGGTGTGGCTAAAGAGGCGGTTAAATATCCGGAAATACGGCAAATTGACATGGTTGAAATAGATGAATTGGTTGTAGATGTATGCAAAAAGCATTTAAAGGAAGTATCGGGTAATATTTCAGACCCACGCGTTAGCTTCATTTATGCCGACGGTGTAAAATACGCATCAAAAAGCAATATGTCATATGATGTCATAATTGTTGATTCATCGGACCCTGTGGGACCTGCCGTCCAGCTTTTTGAGCTTTCGTTTTACACAGATCTGCGCAGCCTCCTGGCAGGTGGGGGAATAATGGTTTGTCAAAGCCAATCCCCTGTATTCCATTTAAGCATTATGAAACAGACATATAACAGGATGAGCAGTTTGTTTGACCGTACAAAAATTTATACGGCAACTGTTCCCACTTATCCCGGGGGACTTTGGAGCTTCACAATAGGTATGGATAAAAGCATTGATTTAAAGGATATAAAGTTTGACAAGGATACAAAATATGTTACAAAAGATTTGATAGGAAGGTGCTTCAAGCTTCCCAGATTTATGGAAGATTCCACAGGTTAATAAATACATCGGCAATATGAGGGTCAAATTGAGATCCCGAGCACTTTTTGATTTCTTTGATGGCCTCAGCGTGGCTTACAGGTTTACGGTAGGGTCTTTTGTGTGTCATTGCATCATATGAATCCAGTATTGCCAGGATCCTTGAAAGCAGGGGAATTTCAGTCTCTTTGAGTCCTTGGGGATACCCTTTTCCGTCCCAGCGTTCATGATGGCATAATATAAATTCCGCTAAATGGGTGAGCTCATAGGATGCCTGTGCTATTCTAAAACCTATTTCGCAGTGCTTTTTCATTTCAATCCATTCTGCAGCATTTAATTTTCCCGGTTTTAAAAGGATATTATCCGGAATACCTATTTTGCCGATATCATGAAGTATCGAAAGGAGATTCAGCTCCGCTTTTTCATTTTGAGACAGTGAAAGTGCTTCACCCATCTTTTCCGATAGCTCCTTGAGCCTGTGGGCATGCTCTTCTGTTTCGTAACTCCTTTCAATAAGTGTTTTTTCCAGGGATGATATTATTGAGCTCCTTGCACTTTTGCTTTCCAGCAGCTTGGTTTTGTACATATTGTCTTCAGCTTCCTTCAAAATGGTATAAATGCCGGAAGAGGAGTCTGTTTTAGTAGCCGCACCCAGTGCTATACTTGGGGGGATGGGGCTATTTTTGCAGCCGTTGCATGCTTTCTTAATATCCTGGCATACGGAAACTGCTTTTTTGTAACCTGTAGACGGCATAATAACTGCGAATTCGTCTCCGCCCCATCTTGCTGTTACAAATTCATCACTGCAGTTATCCTTTATTATTACAGATATGGTTTTTAGAAGCTTATCCCCTTCCAGGTGCCCAAATACGTCATTTGTAAGCTTTAAACCGTTTACATCCCCAATTATTATTGATAAAGGATAGAGCCCGGCCTTATCCATTTGTTCAAGCTTGGTTTCAAAATAGGTCCTGTTATGAAGTCCCGTAAGTTTATCGTGATAGCTTAAAAAAAGTATTCTCTCCTGTTGTTTCTCTTCCCTGGTAATATCTCTAAAAACAAAAACAACACCCATTACTCTTCCGCTGTTATCTTTTATTGGGGCAATGCTTGTGGAAACAGTACTTTTTGTACCGTTTTTGGAAATTAAAACATGCTTTTTTTCCCGATTTATAATTTTGCCGGTTCCCAGTACCTGCTCAAGGGAGTTATTCTCCGGCTTGCTTTTCACAACATTAAATACATCCTTTACCGGCATTCCAAGGGATTCTTCATATGTCCAGCCGGTTAGCTTTTCTGCCATTCTATTTACCATAACTATATTTCCATTAAGATCTGTTGTAATAACTGCGTCTCCTATTGACTCAAGGGTTACTTTATAACGCTCTTTCTGGGAGCTTAGCTGCTGTTCTTTAAGCTTTGTCCCGGTAATGTCCTCATATTGGATTACAACATTGGTGAGCTCCTTTGCCTTGCTGTATACAGGATATGCTTTAAAGTGGTACCAGCGCTTTTTCGCTTTTTTTGTTTTAAGTCCGCATAATAAATTGCCTTCTACGGTCATGTGCTTTTCATATACATTTGCAAGCTTGCGCTTGTTAATGGTATTTCGTAAAAATTCATCCCTGAAAATATTACGTTTATTATTTAGTAGATCCCGTGAGGAAATTCCAAATGCTTCCTCATACCTGGGATTTACCTGCATACAGCAGCCTTTGCTGTCAAGAATTATCATGATGGTAGATGATTGTATAAAATTCTGTTCAAAAAATATTTTCTGGTTTTCAATTTCCGTATTTGTTTCCTCCAGGGCTGCGGTTTGGGCTGCAAGCTCTTCGTTTTGAGCGGTAATCTCTTCCTGTGACGCCACAAGCTCCTCATTTAAGGCCACAAGCTCTTCATGGCTTTTTCTTAAGCTTTCATTAATAACGGCATTTTTTGAGATTAAAATTCCTTTTATTATACCAAAAGCAATAAAAAATATGAGAACTGTAATTCTGATATACAGCTCATATCCGGGAATGTCCAGTATTAAAAGGTCAACAAATGATTCTTTTAAGTGTAAATAGTCAGTTAAGCTGTCAAGCACCCAGAATACCAGGCCATAGAACAAACTGCCCGCAACCGATATTAAAACTGTCCTAAATTGTGATTTCATCAAGCAAATCCTTATCTATTATATTATGTAAACTCAAAGCACTATATAAAACGGCTTTAATTTTTGCACTATGACGTTATATATAGTATTGATAAATATTATAAAACATTAGCATTTTCTGTCTATTTTTAAATTATATCACGATTAAATGTAAATTTCTATATGAAACGACTTTAATTCTTTAGTGGTCTGTAACACATAAAATCAATATGCTATAATTTATTTAATAAAATAGAAAATGAAGGATTAAACAATGTTTCTAAACTATGAGGGCAAGAAAGACGAAAATGCTATTTTAGACAGCATAAATGATTTAAGCATGGATTTTTCCCTTGAGGATGCAAAATCATACCTTATCAAGGGAGAAAACCTGCAGGTGATGAAAGCCTTTTTAGGCAAGTATAAAGGTATTGTTGACCTGGTTTATATTGATCCGCCCTATTCAACAAAAATGGTTTATACAATAGGGGAAAATAGAGCAAATACCGTAAGCCGGAGCCGTGGTGATTCTGCCGCATATTCTGATACACTGCAGGGCAGGGAGTATATTGAGTTTATTAGAGAAAGGCTTTTTTTAATAAGAGGGCTTATGTCCGATAAAGGCTCCATATACCTGCATATTGATTATAAAATAGGACATTATGTCAAAATCATTATGGATGAAATTTTTGGAGCAGGCAATTTTAGAAATGACATTTCAAGAATAAAATGCAATCCAAAAAATTTCAACAGGAAAGCATATGGGAATATAAAGGACATGATTCTTTTTTATACTAAAACAGATAAATACATATGGAATGACCATAAAGAAAAATTTACTCCCGGAGATATAAAGAGACTTTTTAAAAAGATTGATGATAAAGGGAGACGATATACGACCATTCCCCTTCACGCACCGGGAGAAACCAAAGACGGTGAGACAGGCAAGTATTGGAGAAATATGAAGCCTCCCAAAGGCAGGCATTGGAGATGTGCTCCTGCCGAACTGGAAAGGCTTGACAAGGATAACCTTATTGAGTGGTCTGTAAATGGTGTGCCGAGGAAAATTATTTATGCCGATGAACGAGATGGGAAAAAAATACAGGACATCTGGGAATACAAGGATTCTCAACGCCCTTCATATCCTACCGAAAAAAACCTTGAGCTTGTAAAAAGGATAATCAGGCAGTCGTCCGACGTAAACAGCCTGGTGCTTGATTGCTTCTGCGGGTCAGGGACTGCTCTTCTTGCGGCCTGTAAGCTGGGCAGAAGATGGATAGGTATGGATAGTTCGGAAAAAGCTATGGAGGTGGCCAGAAAAAAGCTGGACGGCCAAAAGGCAATATACCGCTGTATGGACTATTCCCTGTGAAAGGACATAGTACAACATTCCTAGTACCTTGCGTCTTTTAAAATATTGGATTTGCGGCGAGGATGATTTTTGCAAGACGAGGCGGAGGATTGAGGAATACTGACGTATTCCGATTGACAACAACGAAGTATTGCGAAAATCAGACCGTTGCAAAA
>JANQLN010000051.1 GCA_028280575.1 Clostridia bacterium | reverse complement strand
TTTCAAGTAAGGAGCATACTAAATGTTGTATATGCTTATTATTCATACTACTAAATTTAGTATGCTCCATTAAGAAAATCATAACATAAGCAAATTGCTTACAATTGTGTTGACTTTTATGATAAATATGTTTATAATACAATTAGGTTTATGACATAAACTAAATGGAGGTTTGAAAATGAGTGATAAAAAAACCAGGAATGAGATACTTGAAGATATAAGGTTTATCAAGGAAGCCATAAAGAACAACAATATTATTAGATATATACCAATATATGAAGGAATTAAAAATGTTGCTCTGTTTTCAGGAATTTTCATTGTTGTGTTTTGTTTAGCAATCATATGGATTGTAGATTACTATGGAAGTTACCGGAATGCGCCGGATTTTATAAAATTTGCGGCATTTGTGGTATTGGGATTAACTTTGATTGGTCTTGCTTATTTGAAAATAAATACCTTTTTGCGGTTAATAAGAAGGTATAAAGAGGACATAAGTTTGAAAATGATTATAAAGGCATTCCATACAAGAACCATGCTGATGGTTATGACCCCGTTTTTAATGTCTTTCGTAGTATTTTGGATTTACCTGTCAATATCCGGCCTTTCATACTTGATTGTTCCCGTTCTGGCCATATTGATGGCCCTGTATACTGTCTCAATAATGGTTTTATTAAATTTTGAAGGTTTTTTACTATTTTTTGTGTGGCTTTTATTAAGCGGTTTTTTGACACTTTTCATTGCCGACGGTATCAGCTCTCCTGTTAATACTATTATAACCTTTGGAATTGGTATGTTTGTTCAATACTTTTCATCCTTGAAATCTATTTCAAGAAAAAAGAGGGACAAAATTGGTGGAGAATAATAGTATGGATATCAATATTGACAAGTTCATACACGAAAGGGCAAGGATGCTGATTTTGACGTATCTTGCCAGCAGAGACGAGGTAAAAGTATCTTTTAATGAGATTAAATCAGCACTTGACATGACAGGCGGGAACCTGTCCGTCCAGCTTCGCAATCTTGAAGATATAGGTTATGTCAAAATTGATAAAAGAATTAAAAACAGGCGGACTGTAACAAAGGTTTCGTTAACGCCAAAAGGATATGATGAATTTATGTTATATCTTGACAATATGGAAAGAATAATTAAGTCAATCAAATAACAAGACACTTAAATTTGGAGGTGCAAGGAATGTTTAAAGTAAGTGATTTGAGATTTAAATACCCTGGGAACAAGGAAGATACCATTAAGGGCATTTCCTTCGGGTTTGACAAAGGAGAGATTTTTGGTTTTCTTGGTCCTTCGGGAATGGGTAAATCCACTACTCAAAAACTGCTTACCAGGATTTTGAAAAACTACGGTGGAGAAATCATATACCGGGGCAAAGACCTTAAAAGCTATGACAAGAGCATTTTCAAGGATGTTGGTGTCGGATTTGAAATGCCCGTTTTGTTTACCAAGCTTACAGCTATGGAGAATTTGAAATTTTATCGTGACCTCTATCCAAAAGGGGCAAAAATTAAGCCTATTTTGGAGCGTTTGGGTTTGTGGGAGGACAGAAACAAGAGGGTAGCGGCCTTTTCAAAGGGTATGAAGTCAAGACTTAATTTTGCCAGGGCATTAATAAATGATCCTGAAATATTGTTTCTTGACGAGCCTACAAGCGGACTTGATCCTACCAACGCCCGCATTGTAAAGGATATGATTTCCGGATTCCGGGAAAACGGAGGTACCGTATTCTTAACAACCCATTTGATGCATGATGTTGACGAGCTCTGTGACAGGGTTGCTTTCATAGCGGATGGGGAAATCAGGGAGATCAGTTCTCCAAAGAATTTAAAGCTCCGTTACGGTAAACGCGAAATAAGGCTGGAATACAGGGAGGGTGAAAGGCTTGAAAAAGCTGTTTTTGATATGGACACTCTTAAAGAAAATGAGAATTTCTTTAAGCTTTTAAGAGGCAAGGATCTGGTAACAATCCACAGTGGAGAGACAACTCTCGATGAAATTTTCATAAAGGTAACAGGGGTGAAGTCTGATGAATAAATTTTTGGTTTTGCTGAAAGGTGACCAAAGCCGTATGAGAAGATATGGTATTACCTATGCAAGTTTGGCAGCCAGCATACTATGGATTATAGTGATACAGCTAACAAATGCCGCGGAAATAGACAGGTTTTTCCCCCTGATGTTATTTGTGGACGCCACGATGATGTCCTTTCTGCTGGTGGGAGTTGCTATGATGTTTGAAAAGCAGGAAAGTGCGTTAAAGAGCATGCTGGTGACTCCTATAAGCAAGCATCATTATCTGATGTCGAAAATAGTAACCGGTATAATATCAAGCATTATAACGCTTTTACTGCTTGGCTCTTATGGTGTGGCTTTTAAGAGCCTGTCCATAAATTATTTTGGAATCATAGGGGCGGTTGCACTGGCGTCATTTGTATATACATGCATGGGCATTCTTTTTACCTATAAATCAAAGGATTTTACCGTTTTGATTATGTGGCTTATGCTGTTCTTTCTTTTGCTGGCGGTACCTACAATACTCCAGATGTTTCAAATTATTACTGCCGACTGGTTTAAATATGTACAATACATTAATCCTACCCAATCCGTACTTACGGTTATGAATGCAACCGTAATGGCTGTGGATAAAGCGGACCTGGTTATAAGCCTGGGCTATTTACTATTAATAGCCGCTATACTTTATTATTTTGCAGCGAGGAATTTTGATAAGTACAGTATGAAAGAGCTTGGGGGTGAATGATAATGGCAATTAAATATATTATGTATGAATTAAAAAAATGGTTGAGAGATCCCATGATAAGCTTTTTATTGTTTTATTCCTTGATACTTGCTGCAGTCGCAAGGTTTGGGGTTCCATTTGCAGAGGAGAAATTCAATTTTTCCCTGGAAGCCTACTATCATATTGTAATAGCGGTAATTTTGATGATATCTGCAGTGGCTATAGGTGCTGTTATCGGATTTTCAATTTTGGATGACAGAGATGACAAAATACTTTATGCAGTTGAAGTCTCACCCGTAAGCTTTGATGTTTTTATGGGATTTAGATTTGCGGTGTGCTTTATTTTGTCATATATTACTAGTGTTGTATCCATATTGATTGTCAATCTTGCGGAAATACCCCTATATGCTCTGCTGCTGGTTCCGGTATCCGTTTCGCTTTTTAGCTCTGTTTCAGCAATGTTTGTAAACTTCTTTGCATCAAACAAGGTGGAAGGATTTGCAATGATGAAGGCAAGCGGTATGATAATAGTGCTTCCAATAGTATCTATGTTTTTTACCGATTTTAAGGAGTTTTTCTTCGGATTTGAACCAAACTTCTGGGCGGTAAAGGCCCTGAGTGTTGCAATGCTTCCAAATACTGATTTCAACCTTGGATTTTGGGGTTATTATCCTGTAGGAGTTATTTTTGTCTTAGCTTTGAATATAGTTGTTTATAAAATATTCAAAAAAAAGGTTATTAATTAAAGGGAGGTAGAGTTAATGCAATGGTATTGGTGGGTGCTTATAGGTATTGGGGTGATTCTGTTAGGATACATCAAGATAAAGGTTTTCAAAGGATGGATGGACAAAAAAACAAATGATGAAGATGAATAGAACTAAAATAGTAGGGGTAAATTCAGTGTGGTTCTTGGTTCATCAAGACGCAATTTGCTTTACGTAAAGATGAAATAAACCATAAAAAAAAGAAGGTGTTTTATGTAAAACCATCTTCTTTTTTTTTATACTAAAGAAGGGAATATTATTCTATAATCCGTGCAGGTATTTCGGAGCATTCACAACTTAAGGAATGAGTGGAGATTTGCCAGGAGCATAATTGATTTGTTTATATTGGAGGGAAAAAAGCATGTAAAGTCATGTTTTTAAGGGGAGTAAATCGGATGCGGGCCTGCAAAAGGAAATAGTAAGCGGTATAAACGGCAGGAAGGCAGACTTATCTGAAATGAGACGGGGAGACACCCCAGTATTTTTTAAAAACCCTGCTGAAATAGGCGGGATCTTCAATACCTACCTCCAAAGATATGCTTTTTATGGATTCGTTTGACGATTTAAGCAGTGCGGCGGCCTTGTTCATCTTTGTCCTTACCAGTTTTTTCTTGAAAGACATCCCATAATAGTCAAGAAGTATACGGTTAAGCTGTCTGACACTTAATCCTGCGGCTTTTGCAAGCTTTGAAATTGTTATTTTTCTGTCATATATATTAAAGTATTCATCAATAATTATCCTTCTTTTATCATTAACATTTTTTGCAGGTAGGGAATCTGTTGATATTGGATTTAATGCAAGACAGCGCGCGACATTGATAAATATCTGGACAAGGTAGTTTTTAATATTAACAAAATAACCTATGTGCTTATCAGTGATTTCCTCCATAATTTTTTTGAACAGTTCACTTATATTATACTTATCGTTACCAAACCAGAACTTTGCTTCATGCAATAAGGCTGAAATTGAATTTATATCGTTACCTGCCTTGTGGATTATATTTTTGCTGCCGCCGCTATTTAGGATTTCAAAATTTATACAATATTCCTCCATAGGATTTTCGGGATTTGTTTTTTGTTCATGGTAAATATTAGGACCTGTAAGATAAACAGTTCCCGGCTTTATTGTATAGCTTTTATTGTATACATTCAGCACCCCATAACCATGGGGAATTATGTGCAGCTCATAACCGCTGTGGCAGTGTGTTTTTATATGTGTATACTGGTTGAAGCCGGCGGTCCTGAGCCACAAGACATTTATTAAAATACTGCCGATTTCAAGCTTTATATCAATATCGTCAAGTGTCATATCAAATTCTCCGTTTCATACAAAACATAAGTCTATATTAATTCTATACTATTTTTTCAATTTGGACAATTGCTACCGAGCTTCAGCACACGGCAAAATCATGAAAATCCATCTCTTTCTAAAAAATCATTAAGATTTTTTTAAATGTACCCTTGCAGTACAATTTATAAGAAATTTTCTAGTTTGA